>CAMJZA010000004.1 GCA_946410085.1 uncultured Treponema sp.
TGCCGTTCAGGTAGCGGTCGGTCAGGAGGCCCTGCGCGAGGGGGCTGAAGATGATGAGGCCCTTGCCTGCCGTCCGTGCCGCTTCCAGCAGGCCGTTCCGTTCGATCGTGCGGTCGAATATGGAATAGCGGTTCTGGTTGATGACGAAGGGGCAGTTGAGTTTTTCCAGGATTGCCGCCGCTTTCTGCATGGTCGGCCCGTCGTAGTTGGAAATGCCGGCGTAGAGGGCCTTGCCGGACTTGACGGCTTGGTCCAGGGCGCCCATCGTCTCTTCGAGGGGGGTGTCGGGGTCCATCCGGTGGTGGTAGAAGATGTCCACGTAGTCCAGCCCCAGGCGCGAGAGGCTCTGGTCCAGGCTTGCGAGCAGGTACTTCCTGCTGCCCCAGTTGCCGTAGGGACCGGGCCACATGTCATAGCCCGCCTTCGTGCTGATGATCAGCTCATCGCGGTAGCCTGCCAGGTCTTCCCGCAGGATGCGGCCGAAGTTCTTTTCGGCGCTGCCCGCCGCGGGCCCGTAGTTGTTTGCAAGGTCAAAGTGCGTTATGCCCGAGTCAAAGGCGGTGCATACGATGTCCTGCATCGTTGCATAGACGCCGCTGTCGCCGAAGTTGTGCCAGAGGCCCAGGGAAACCGCCGGAAGCATGAGGCCGCTCCTGCCGCATCTCCGGTAGGGGATTGAGTCGTATCGTTTTTCTGAGGCTGTGTACATGCCTTGAGTATAAAGGAGGGACGGCGGGCTGTGCAAGGGGGCGGCCGCCGGACAGGGGAGGGCCACAGGACTGGTCAAGGGGGGGACGCATTCGCTTGAGGCGGCCGCCGGACAGGGGCCGGAGCAGTCGGGGCGGCGATTTTACGCTTGCATTTTTGCTATTTTATGCTACAATAAAGGAATTATGGAACGGATTGGGTCAGACAGGGAGCTTCCTGACGGGAATGCCTTTCGCTTTTTCGTTATGCTTATTTTCCCCTCGACCTACTTCGGGGTCTTCTTTCTCCGGGTGTTCCATTACGGCTTCATCTATCAGCGGCCGTCTGCAATCATTTTTGAGTGCATTCCGACCGTCAGCATAACCTTCTTCCTTATACTGGGCTGCATTCTGGTGGAACGGCCCATCCTCCGCCGCTTCGAGGCGGTTATTGCCAGGGGGCGGAAGGACCGGTCCTCGCTGACGGAAGCGGACATTGCCGACTGCATGACCTGCTACCGGAAGTTCGATGTTGCCATCGCGGCGGGGGACGCAATCGGCTTCCTGCTGGGGGCGGGGTCCACGGCAATCATTGAAGCCGCCAAGGGGCTGGCCCCCTTTGATCCGCTTACCTTTTGCCTTATAGAACTGCAGAGCGTGGGCGTCGGTTTCCTGTGCTATACGATAAACGTGTTCCTCGTAAAAAAGCTGCTCATGACGCGCCTGATGCGCGGAGTCGGGATTACCGTCAGCGACAACCTCTCCCGGACCCTCAACATCTCCGTCATAACCTGTATATACCTGTCCGTCATGAATATGGCGACCGTGCCCTACGGCCTGCTCAAGAATCCCCCGGAAGACGGCTTTTCCCGCTTTGTGCTCTACTTTGTCATCGGGGCGGCCCTGAACTTCCTCGTGTGCTCTGCTGCCTTCTCCCTCCTCATCAAGCGGATTCAGAGCACGGAACAGAAGATAAGCAGGGATCTGTTCAAGGAGACCCAGAGCCTTGCCGTTGCAACCAAGGAGTCGGATGCGGCGAGCCATGACCAGTCGGCTGCCGTCAAGGAAATTGTCGCGACGATGCAGGATTCCACGGAACTTGCGGGCAACATCAGCGAGAAGGTCCGGCAGGTGACCGGCCTTGCGGAAAAGTCCCGCGATGCGGTCATGTCGGGCAGGGAGGCCCTGCAGAATAATGTGGACGAGCTGCTCAGGATAAAGGAGATGAACAAGCTCACGATAGAGGGGATCCGGGAGCTGAACAAGAAGATAGCCGGCATCTGGGATGTGGTGTCCATCATCAACGTCGTTGCCGACCAGACCAAGATCATCGCATTCAACGCGGAACTGGAGGCGAGTTCCTCCGGCGAGGCGGGCAAGAACTTCCACATTGTTGCGACGGAAATCCGCCGTCTGTCCGATAATATTATTGATAGTATCAGGGAAATAAAGGACTGCATTGACGAAATACAGAAGGCTTCCGACACGCTCATACTGGACAGCGAGAAGGGGACGAGCCAGATTGATTCCGGCTACATGAGTGCGAAGAGCCTGGAAAGCGGCTTTGAGAGCATCATGCAGTCTTCGGAGGATACGGCGGGCAGTACCCGCGAGATACTGGAATACGTCAGCCAGCTTTCGGGGTCGAGCGAGCAGATACTGCTTACGCTCAGGCAGATTGCGGACGGCATAGAGAATTTTTCAAGTTTTACGGCGAACATTTCCTCTTCGTCAGAAAACGTACGGCAGATAGCAAGCCTGTTATAATGGGAGCAGAGAATGAAAAGTGAGGTGACCATGGCTGCGGAAGCAGGTAAGGAAGCGGACTCTGAAGGGGTAGTGACGTCAGCAGACGGCATGACGAAGCAGGAGTTTTTCCGCGCGTTCAGGGAAATTCCCAAGGCGGAGCTGCACCTGCATCTGGAGGCGGTCATCAGCAAGGCCACCATCCGCAAGTTCTACATGCGCCGCTACCCCGGTTTGAACGAAGCCGAGGCAGACCTGGAAATTGCCAAAATCTTTAACTATTCGGACCTCAACGGCTTTATCCGGGCCTATCTGGCGGTGCAGGACCTCTACGACAGCGAGGACGACTTTGACTGCGTGTTTGCAGACCTCAAGGACTACCTTGTCCGCAACGGGGTCTCCTACGCAGAGGTCTTTACGGCGCCGAGTGCTTTCATCAAGAAGGGCTTTGACTTCGGCAAGATGGTGGACATCTACCGCCGGAACATTCAGAAGATAAAGGCCGAGACCGGCAGGACGATCCGCATCCTCATCGATGTGTCCCGGACCTTCGGTATGGAGAACGCACAGAAGAACCTGCAGCTTCTGCTTGCCTACCGGATTCCCGAAATCATCGGAATCGGTCTGGGCGGTTCGGAGGAAAAGGGACCCGCCAAGCTCTTCGGCAAGGTGTTTGAAAAGGCCCGGGAGAACAGCCTGTACACGGTCGCCCATGCAGGCGAGGACGTGGGGCCTGAGTCCGTCTGGGATGCAATCGACATCCTGCATTCCGACCGGATCGGGCACGGCATTGCTTCCATGCACGACGAAAAGCTCATGAAGACCCTTGCCGAACGCAAGATTCCGCTGGAAGTAAGCCCGACGAGCAATGTCTTTACCCGCAAGTTCGTGACCAAGCTGTCCGAGCATCCGATGAAGACCTTCTTTGACAAGGGCATCATCGTGACGCTGAACTCGGATGACCCCCTCTTCTTCGGTGTGGAGCTGCTGGACGAGTACTGGAACGCCTACACGCAGATGGGCTTCTCCCTGAACGAGCTCAAGCAGCTCATCAGGAATTCCTTCTCCGCTTCTTTCCTTGCCGAGGACCTCAAGGGTTCCTTCCTGGAGTCCGTGGAGACGGTCTGGGAAGGGCTTGCCCTGGAGCATAAAAAAAAAAGGACTTTTGAATTAGGCGCCGTCAAGCGCGCCATGCTGACCATCGGCGCGCCGGTTGCCGTCTTCTTCGTGCTCACGACGATAATCGCGGCGGAGCTGGTTTCCGGCTTTACCCGGAAGCAGACCTACGGGCTCATGGAGGAGCAGACGCAGGAGTGCGTCCTTAAGCTGGAAAAAGAGCTCGTTGCCCCGATGAAGATGACCGAGGCGATTGCCTGGTTCTTTAAGGACGGCTTTTCCGATGACGATGAGGCAAACCGGAACGTCTTCGTCAAGATGTCCATGGCATATCCCAACCTGCCGGGCTTTTACTGCGGGCTGACGAGCAAAAAGACCTACAGTTCGACCAACCTCGTCCTGCCCGACAGCTACGACCCCACGAGCCGGGGCTGGTACAGGGGGGCGGTCGAGCAGGGCGGCAGGATGTACTATTCCGACGTCTACCCTGACTCGCAGACGAACGAGCTGGTCATAACCCTGTCGCAGGCGGTCTACAAGTCGGGACGGCTCGACGGGGTCGTTGCCTTTGACTATACGCTGACGGAACTGCTGAACATACTGGCGGACAGCAAGGCTGACGCGGGCGATGAGTCCTTCATCCTTTCCCCGGAAGGGAAGTTTTTCATGCACGAGTCATATACCCCTGATGACAGCATGCTGGAGGTGGAAGGCGGTGCCTACCGGGACATCGCAGAAAAGATCCTGGCGGCAAAGAACGGCTTTGTCGAAGGGAAGTTCGGCAGCAGCAGGTACGTGTTCCGGGTTGCCGTCATGCCGACGACCGGCTGGTACTACGTGCTCGGCAAGCCGCTCAGCAGCGTCAACGCCTTTTCCAATAAGATGCGGCGCATCCTTTCCTTTGCCTTTTTCATCCTCTTTGTCATCATCATGACGATTACGACGCTCATCATGAGCCGCATGCGGGCCAAGGAGCGGGGAGCGAGCGAACGGCTGCGGGATGAAACCCACAAGCTTGCCGACTCGTCCAAGCAGAACGCGGCGACCGCCCAGGACCAGTCCGCGGCAGTCAAGGAAATCGTCGCGACGATGGAAGACAACACTGCCCTGTCGGAGTCCATCTCCCGTAAGATACAGGACGTTTCCAGCGTGGCAAAGAAGACTTCCGGCGACGTTGCCGAGGGCGTGTCCTATCTGGAAGAAAACGTCCGCCACCTGCGCGAGATTTCCGCCGCAAACCGGTCGACCATCGAAGGCATAAAGGATCTGGGCGACAAGATAGAGAACATCTGGAACATCGTCACGCTCATCAACTCGGTCGCCGACCAGGCGAAGATCATCGCCTTCAATGCGGAGCTTGAGGCGTCTGCTGCAGGCGATGCGGGCAAGAACTTCCATATCGTCGCAAGCGAGATCCGCCGTCTTGCCAACGGCATCATCGACGGAACCAGGGAGATCAAGGAGCAGATCGGGGAAATCCAGCAGAGCTCCGATACCCTCATTCTGGCGAGCGAGAGCGGTACCGAGAAGATACAGCAGGGCGTGGACAACGCCAAGAGCCTTGAACTGCGCTTCGGCAGCATCAAGAACGCTTCGGAAATAACGGCGGACAGCGCGGGAGACATCACGACGATCGTCCAGCAGCAGACTGCCGCAAGCGAGCAGATGCTGATCACCCTCAAGCAGATAGCGTCCGGGGTCGAAAGCTTCAGCGGGGCGACCGAACGGATTTCCGTTGCGTCGCAGAATCTGCAGGGCATTGCGGAGGAACTTGCACGATGAACAGTCAGGACAGCAAACGGCAGCGCAACAACAGAAAGCTCTTTCTCGGAGTCTTCCTCCCCCTCCTTGCGGTAACCTTCGTCGCCTGTACGGCTTTTGCCGTGCTTGCCCTGCGGATTACGAACCGCTATGTTTCCGCAGAGACTGCCCGCATTACGGGGCAGCTTGCCGACAGCATTGAGATGAAGTTCGTTCCGGCCGTCACCAACGTCGAGGACTTTGCGGTGACGGCCGCATATACTGATGACGGAGAGATCCTGAACATGGTCATCCACATGATGGGGACTTCCATTCCCTATGCGCGGGGCATTTACTACGGAACGGGAACTTCCCGGCGGAACGGGGGCGTGTTCTATGACAGCGCAAACTGGGTGCCGCCCGAGGACTGGGATCCCTCGCAGCGCGGCTGGTATAAGGAAGCCATTGCCTGCAGGGGCGGGATAGCCTATTCGGTTCCCTACGTGGACGCGGACACGGGCCGCCTGTGTGTGGGCATTTCCCGGCATATCGTCGGGCCTTCCGGGGCGGTTACCGGGGTTGTCAGCGTGGACATCCTGCTGAACAGGCTGACAGCGCTGATTGACGAAACAACCCCTCCTTCGGCGGGGGGCCGCATCTACATCGTGAACAATGACGGCACCTATCTGACCAATCCCGATATGTCCAGGATAATGACCGCCAACTACTTTGACGAGTCGCCCATTCCCGTCAAGGCGGGGGACTATCTGAAAGCGGACGGGTCGGCATTTCAGGACAAGAGCCGCTACTATGCCGCCAGCAAGATAGGCGAATCCCCCTGGTATGTCGTTGTGGAAGGTCCGCTTGCCGACTTTACCGGCCGGATCAAGCGGATCGTCTATATCTTTGAGTTTGCCCTCGTCGTCTTCTGCATTGTCTGTTCGCTCCTGAACCTGCGGAACTTCAAGGCGATGCGCCGGGGCGAACGGGAGACCGGCGAGCAGATTCTTGCCGAAACGCAGAACCTTGCGGTTGCCGCAAGGCAGAATGCCGCAACGGGTCAGGAGCAGAGCGCATCCATAAAGGAAATCGTCGCGACGATGGAAGACAATAACGCCCTTGCGGAGAACATTTCGGTCAAGATACAGGACGTGGCCGGTGTCGCGGAAAAGACGAGCGGGGACGTTGCGGACGGGGTGAGTCACCTGGAGAAGAACGTTGCCCAGCTGCACGAGATTGCTGCCGCCAATCAGGATACGATAGACGGCATCAAGGTCCTGGGCGACAGGATAAACAACATCTGGGACATCGTGACCCTCATCAACTCGGTCGCAGACCAGGCGAAGATCATCGCCTTCAATGCGGAACTTGAGGCGTCGAGTGCAGGCGAGGCGGGCAAGAGCTTCCACATCGTCGCGACGGAAATCCGTCGCCTTGCCGACGGCATCATCGACGGCACGAAAGAGATCAAGGAGAAGATAAACGAGATCCAGCAGTCGTCCGACCGGCTCATCATTGCGAGCGAGAGCGGGACGGAAAAGATACGCGAGGGCGTGGAGAACGCCAATGCCCTGGCGGAACGTTTCTTGAGCATACGGCATTCCTCGGAGATGACGGCGGGCAGCGCGGGTGACATTACGTCGATCATCCGCCAGCAGGCGGCCTCGAGCGAGCAGATTCTTGCGACCCTCAGGCAGTTGGCGGCGGGCGTGGAAAGTTTTACCTCCGCGACGGAAGGCATCTCTGCTGCCTCGGAGAAGCTCAAGGACATAGCGGGACGGTTTGAAGGCTAGCCTGCGGCGGCAGGCGAAGACAGGCGAAGTGCAGGTGCAGTATAGAAGGAATCCAACTGTATGAAGTTTACGGGTATGAAGGGTGTTTTTGGGAGAACGGACACGAGGAATGACTCAAAGATGCTCCGCCGGATTACGGCGATTATTGTCGGATCAATGACGTTCGGCATGCTGAGCGTCGTTACGCTGTCCATCATCGTGTTCAGCATCTGTTACATGCGGAACACGCAGAATTTGATCGTCCATACGGCCAATGGGGCGATGGGCATCATGAACGACTGGGCCCTGACGCTCAAGAGCCTGACTTCTTCCGCCGCCGTCCGCCCCGACCTGGTGCAGGCCGTGCGCGAGGGGGACCGGACGCAGCTGGAGGAGATCATATCATCCTTTTCGGATTCCTCCGATGTGGAACTCTTTGCATTTACGGACCGGAACGGAGTCGTCCTGCCGGGCGGAGGCTACAGCATCGATGCAGGTACGGACATCCGGGAGCATACGGGTGTGGCGGACGCGCTGGCGGGCCGCGAGGGGCTGACCTATGAGCCGCTGGGAGACATGGGCTATGCCGTGGCCTATTCCTTTCCTGTCCGCGATTCCGACGGCAGCCTGCTGGGGGCGGCGGTTTCTGCCTATGACCTGACGACCGGTTCCTTCGTGGAGCTCATGAAAGACGGCTTTGACGTGGAATGTACGGTGTTCCACGGCGGCGAACGCATGGAAACGACGCTTGCCGTGGGAGCCGGCAGCAGGCTGGACAATACGGCCATCCTGCATGAGGTGCTGGACGAGCATAATATCTTTGTCGGCCGGAACAGGGTTGACGGCATAGCCTACCTGTCCGTGTACGAGCCGCTCAAGTCGGACCGCGGGGATGTGACCGGCATGCTGTTCATTGCGAAGAATCTTTCCGAAGTGTACGGCATTTCAAACCGGGTAATCCTCTTTGTCGTTCCCTACACCCTGCTGATGGTCATCGTTTCCGGCCTCGTCATCTCGTTTGCGATGAACAGGATGAGCAGGCGCGAGCGTTCGGTGAGCGAATCGCTGTTTTCCGAGACTGAAAAGCTTGCTGCCTCCGCCAAGCAGAACGCAGCGACTGCCCAGGACCAGACAGCCTCGGTCAAGGAAATCGTTGCGACGATGGAAGACAACAACGAGCTTTCGGAGAATATATCCCAGAAGATCAAGGACGTGTCCGGCGTGGCGGAAAAGACGAGCGGGGACGTCTCCGAAGGAGTGTCCTATCTGGCGGCGAATGTCCGCCAGCTGCACGAGATTGCCGCCGCCAACCAGAACACGATAGACGGCATTAAGTCGCTCGGCGACAAGATAAGCAACATCTGGGACATCGTAACGCTGATCAACTCGGTCGCAGACCAGGCGAAAATCATCGCCTTCAATGCGGAACTTGAGGCGTCGAGCGCGGGTGAGGCGGGCAAGAACTTCCACATCGTTGCAACGGAAATCCGCCGCCTTGCCGACGGCATCATCGACGGTACGAAAGAGATCAAGGAGAAGATAAACGAGATCCAGCAGTCGTCCGACCGGCTCATCATTGCGAGTGAGAGCGGGACGGAAAAGATAAATGAGGGCGTAGCGGGTGCAATGGGCCTGTCCGAGCGCTTCGAGCGCATCAAGAATGCCTCGGAGGTGACGGCGACGAGCGCGGGTGCCATAACGACGATTATCCAGCAGCAGGCCGCCTCGAGTGAGCAGATGCTGCAGACCCTCAGGCAGATAGCGGGCGGAGTGGAAAGCTTCAGCGTGGCGACCGAAGCAATTTCCGTTGCATCGCAGAAGCTGCAGCTCATTGCAGAGGAACTTGCAACATAAGCGGCCCGCTTTATGTATGTGGGAAGAGGTGTGAATATGAGTAAAGGAGAAAAAACGGTACTGATGAGCAGGAGCATCATCGTGTCCGCCGGGCTGATGGTTGCCGCCGTCGTTGCGTGCGTGGTATTCATATCCGTGTCCGCACGGAGGAACTTTGTACGGTCCGCACAGGAGGAACTCGTCCAGACACAGCACAGTATGTCGCTCAGCTTTGCGGTCAGCCTCAATGAGCAGAAGATCCTTGTCCTCCAGATGGCAAAGTCCAATACCATTGTGGCATACATGGAATCCCCTGATGACGTGGCCCTGAGTACCCTGGCCGTGAACGAGTTTGAGTCCTACCGGAGCTCCTTTCTGAGCAATTCGGTGTTCTGGACGTCGGACCAAAACCGCATTTTCTATACGGATGCCGAGCCGATGTATGTCGTTGATCCGGATAATCCCGATAATTACTGGTACAGGATGACCTTGGAGGGCAGGACACCCTACAACTTCAATATAAACTTCAACGAAGTACTCAACATAACAAACCTGTGGGTGAACGCCGTCGTCAAGAATGCAGCCGGTCAGTCGGTGGGCATGGTCGGTTCGGGGATCCCGCTTTCCAATTTCGTGGATACGATGTACTCCAAGCTGCCGGGGGACTGCAGGATGTTCCTGTACAACAACGAGCTTGAAACCACCGGTTCCCTTGACTTGAAGCATCTGGAACAGAAGAAGCCCATCACGGACCTGATTCCGGATTTCCGCGGCCGCGAGGAGCTTCTGAAGTCGGATGGCAATCAGATGATGCTCATCGGCAATGTCATGTATTCCCTTGCTTCACTCGGGGAAATCGGCTGGCATATCATCCTGTTCAAGGAGTACAACTTTGACGAGTTCCGGAAGGGGGCCGTCCCGTCCTTTATGATAAGCGTTCTGGTCATCGTTCTGATTGCGGCGGGAATCTTCGTCTTCTTCCGCCTGCGGGCGGTCCGGGAGAAGGAGCTGGAGACGGCCGGAAAACTCCTGAGTGAGACCCAAAACCTTGCCGAGTCTGCCAGGGAGAATGCGGCAACTGCACAGGATCAGAGCGCGGCAGTCAAGGAGATCGTCGCGACGATGGAGGACAACAACGCCCTGTCGGAGTCCATTTCCCTGAAAATCAAGGACGTAGCCGGTGTGGCGGAAAAGACGAGCGGCGACGTTTCTGACGGTGTGAGCCACCTGGAGCTGAACGTCGCCCAGCTGCGGGAGATAGCAGAGGCGAACAAGACGACCATAAACGGCATCAAGGCGCTCGGTGACAAGATAAACAACATCTGGGACATCGTAACCCTCATCAACTCGGTCGCAGATCAGGCCAAGATCATCGCCTTCAATGCGGAACTTGAGGCTTCGAGTGCGGGCGAGGCGGGCAAGAACTTCCATATAGTTGCAACGGAGATCCGCCGCCTGGCAGACGGCATCATCGACGGCACGAAGGAAATCAAGGAGAAGATAAACGAGATCCAGCAGTCGTCGGACAGCCTGATCCTCGCGAGCGAGAACGGGACCGTGAAGATCGAGGAGGGCTGCGATACGGCAAAAACCCTGAAGGAACGCTTTGACAGCATCAAGAATGCGTCGGAGGTGACGGCGGCAAGCTCCGGGGACATCACGACGATCATCCAGCAGCAGGCGGCAGCGACGGAGCAGATTTTGACCACGCTCAAGCAGATAGCGGCGGGCGTGGAAAACTTCAGTTCCGCAACGGAGAGCATTTCGACGGCATCGCAGAACCTGAAGGCGATTGCGATGGAGATGAACCGGCAGACTGTCCGGCAGGACGACGGACAGTAAATTACCTTTTCTTATTGTCCGGTGTATGCTATAATGAAGAAATTAGGAATAGAAAACAAGGAATAGTATATAGAGGAGTTTTAAGGAATATATGAAGAAGAAATTTGTGCAGCTTTCCTTCAAGCAGTTTGTGGTCAGTGTCATACCGTATGCGGTCATTGCCCTGTATGTTTCCATCTCGTTTGCCTATCTGGTGAACGCATTGATCGAAAAGCAGGTGCACAATGACACGGTGGCACTGGCGAAGAGTGCGGAATACGAGGTTCGCCTCAGGTTTGAGACCCCGTCCATTGCGCTTAATTCCCTCGTCGGTGCCCTGGAAAAGGATTCGGGCCGTGACTACGATTCCGTCAAGGCGCTCGTTACGAGCATGGGCGATCAGTATCCCCAGTGCTCGGCCTTTTATCTTGCGGCACTGGACGGCTTTGGTTCCAGGGACGGCACGGTAGTGATGAGCAACGGGGCGGACACGATTTCGGACAGGCAGCGGCTTGAGCAGTTCTTTGCAGCACCGATTGCTGCCAAGGGAGCGCTGTATTCCAGCGAATCGCAGGATACGGTTACCGGCAAGCCGGTCATCGCATTTACGCGGGCAGTCTACGACCAGGGAAGCCATAAGCTGATCGGCGTTGCGGGCTGCTACCTGCTGCTGGATCAGCTGGCTGCCGGTCTTGAGCCGCTGACGACCTCCGATCAGGAGCACATAAACGTCGTCGATCAGAACGGCGTGTTCCTGACCCATTCGGACGCCAGTTACGTAAAGACCAAGAACTACTTTGATGTGTCTCCGCTCGGAAAGAAGTACAAGGCTTCCGAGTATCTTGACGGGACTGAGCGCGTTCTGAACGAGGGCGGCCACTACTACGGGGTGCGTAAGCTCGGTGAGAGCCCCTGGTTCGTCATTATCGAAGGGCCGACCTCCATCTTTACGGGAAAATCGTATTTCTGGATGATCATCATCAACGCCGTTACCATCTTCCTGATCCTGCAGGCGATCGTCTATACTACCTGGTACATGAACCGGATGCGGGGCAAGGAGCGGGAGCTGGGCGACAAGATGTTTACCGAAACCCAGAACCTTGCGGTTGCCGCCAAGGAGAACGCGGCGACGAGCCAGGACCAGTCTGCGGCGGTCAAGGAGATTGTCGCAACGATGGAAGACAACAATGCCCTGTCGGAGAACATCGCGGTAAAGATAAAGGACGTGTCGTCCGTGGCGGGCAAGACCTCTTCCGACGTTGCCGACGGTGTGAGCCACCTGGAGCTGAACGTCGCTCAGCTGCGGGAGATAGCAGAGGCAAACAAGAACACGATAAGCGGCATCAAGAACCTGAGCGAGAAGATAGACAACATCTGGGACATCGTTACCCTCATCAACTCGGTCGCAGACCAGGCGAAGATCATCGCCTTCAACGCGGAGCTTGAGGCTTCGAGCGCAGGCGAGGCGGGCAAGAACTTCCACATTGTCGCGACGGAAATCCGCCGCCTGGCGGACGGCATCATCGACGGTACGAAGGAAATCAAGGAGAAGATAAACGAAATCCAGCAGTCTTCGGACAGCCTGATCCTCGCAAGCGAGAACGGGACCGTGAAGATCGAGGAGGGCTGCGACACCGCCCGGAGCCTTGAGGAGCGTTTCGAGAGCATCAAGAATGCGTCGGAGGTGACGGCGGCGAGTGCGAGTGACATCACGACGATCATCCAGCAGCAGGCGGCGGCGAGCGAGCAGATCCTGATAACGCTCAAGCAGATAGCGGCGGGCGTGGAAAACTTTACGGCGGCAACGGAGAGCATCTCGTCGGCATCGCAGAACCTGAAGGCGATTGCGGTAGAGCTGAACGAGCAGACTGCCCAGCAGGGTGGCGGACAGGAATAGCGGGGCAGTATGAACGAAGACCTGATAAACGTAATAAGCGAGAGTCAGAAGGCGAGCGAAGCCCAGGAAGTGGAAAAGAAGACCACCGTATGGCTCATTTTCTCCATCGCGGGCAAGAAGTATGCCATGCGGTCGGCGGACGTGCTGGAGATAATCCGTGACGTGCCGATCTACAAGCTGCCCTTCATGCCCGCCTACATCGAGGGCGTGATAAACCGGCGCGGCGACCCCTTTACCGTCATCAATCCGCTGGCAGTGTTCGGGGATACGGATGCCAAGCCGCCGGAGGAACCGCTCTTCCTGATAATGAAGCGGGACGACGACCAGCTTTCCATCCACATCTCGGACATACTCCAGTTTACGGAAATGGCGGAATCCGACCTGAACCTCATTCCCAACGGAGGGGACGAGGACTTCTTCCTGGGCACGCTCAGCTACGGACATGAGGAAGTTCCCGCCATAAACCCCGGCTCGTTCGAGCTGCTCATAAGGAAAGACCTTGGAAGCGCGTAGTCACTTTACCTGCATCGCATACAATACGGTAGACTTCCTCATTCAGAGCTGTTATGTGGTTTCGGGCATATACCTGCAGGTAGACAGGGGCGTGCGGAGCATCTCCTTTAACCAGGAAACCCTGCCCCACATCTACATCGGCGACCTTTTGACCAAGAGCTTCGGCTGCACTGCGAAGGACGCCTACAATGTCGTCCTCGTGATGAAGATGCAGGACTTCGTAAAGGATGTGAGCGCCAAGATAGTCGACTACACCAAGACGGCCTTTCCCGCGTCCGGGAACCTCGCCCTGTCCGTGGACGGTGCCATCAGCAGCAAGCTCCTTGACATGAGCGGCTTCCGGCTGTATCCGGGAAGCATCCGGGCCAGGCTGTGGGAATGCGGCATCTGCGCGATCGACTATTCCGACAAGGGGCGCAGGCGCATCCTGATTTCGCCCGACCTGCTGATGAAGAAATTCTTCTCCACCGGAATGCTCAAGGCGGCGGAGTAGGGGGAAGCGGATGAAGCTCATAATCGCCGACGATTCCGCGGTCGTCAGGGCAATACTGGACCAGAACCTCACCAAAACGGGCAGGATAGAAATCATCGCTTCCGTCTCCAACGGACGGCGGGCCATCGATGCCGCGAAAGGCGAATGGCCCGACGCAGTAGTCAGCGACATAGACATGCCGGAGATGGACGGGCTTGAGGCAACGAAGATTCTGTCCAAGTCCATGCACATACCGGTTATCCTCCTGTCGGAGGATCCTGCCAAGGCAGTTGCTGCCAGGGCAGCCGGGGCGGCTGAAGTCCTGACCAAGCCCCGGGTCAACGAGTATGACAAGGCCTTCTTTGACGAGCTCATGGAGCGGCTGGAAGCCGTCGTGTCTGCGTCTTCCCGTCCGGATCATACTGACCGGGGCAGCAGGGCCAAACCCTTCCGCGGCTACCGTGTCCTCTGCATCGGGGCTTCTACGGGCGGGCCGACCGCCGTCGCGGAGGTCCTGAAGGGCCTGGGGCGGGGCTTTCCCCTGCCGATCCTGTATGCCCAGCACGTTGAAGTCGGTGCGGACGGAAACCTTGCAGCCTGGCTGAACGGCAGCTGCGACAACCTGACGGTACGCCTTGCCCGGGACGGCGAGGAGGCCCTGCCCGGCACGGTCTACATGGCACCGGCGGACCGGCACCTGGTCGTCGACTTCGTGAAGGGCAATTCCCATCCGGTCCTGCGGATTTCCGATGAGCCGCCGGAGCGCTTCCTCCGGCCCGCCGTGAACATGCTCTTCCGGAGCGCAGCCCGGCTGTACGGCAAGTCCTGCCTCGCCGTGCTCCTGACGGGCATGGGGCGTGACGGTGCGGAAGGCTGCAAGCTTATCCGCGACGGCGGCGGCTGGACGATCGTGGAAGACCAGTCCACCTGCGCCGTATTCGGCATGCCGGCGGCGGCCATAGAAGTCGGCGGCGCCTGCGAGGTGCATCCCCGGGGCGAGATTGCCGGAAGGATCCTGGACCTTGCGGGCGGATCCGGTACGAGGGGGGCTGCGGTATGACGGTAAGCGACGAAAGCCTCCTTCTGATAATCGACCTCATCACGATGACGACGGGCATCATCCCCCGTTCGAGCCACCGGGAAGGAATCCGCACCTACCTGTCCGGCAAGCTGGATGCGCTGGGCATTGCATCCGTAAAGGAATACGCAGACAAGGTCAGGACGGACAAGAGCCTCCTGATGGAGCTCATAAACGAAAGCACCGTCAACGAGACCTACTTCTTCCGGGAAGAGAAGCAGTTTGCGTTCGTGCGCTCCAAGGTCCTTCCCGCATGGCTTGCCCGGCACGGCAGCCAGCCGATCAAGATATGGAGTGCGGCGTGCTCCTACGGCGAGGAAGCCTATTCCCTTGCCCTGCTGGCAAGAGACTGCGGGGTACGGGCGCACATAACGGCGAGCGACATAAACACGGCGGTACTGAGCCACTGTGCGGCGGGGGTGTTCAACGCCTCCTCCATGCGGGTCGGGGATGGAGTATCGTTCCAGGAACTCCTGTATCCCTACCGGGCGCCCAATGCGAAGATAGCATTCAGCGATGAAATTCGCAGCTACATAACGACGCGGCAGATAAATCTTGCGGAGATGGACAATCCTGCATTCGAAGGTATCCTCCCCAAGATGCAGGATGTCGTGTTCATCAGGAATGTGTTCATCTATTTCAGCCAGGAGCTGCGTGCCAGAATCCTCAAGGTGATTGCAGACAAGTGCATGGGTGAGGACAGCATCCTGTTCGTTTCCATGAGCGAGATTGCCCAGATAGACCAGAGCGTCATGCCCGCGTCGCTGGAGAAGGTCGCCGACGGCAACGTATTTTACTTTAAGAAGAAGAAGACGGAGGTTTAGGAGATGGCGAAGGTTTCATCCGACATTACCGAAAGTTTCCTCTCCGAGGTTTCGGAACTGCTGGAGGAGGCGCGCAAGGACGTGCTTGCCCTCAAGGCGGACCCCAAGGATAAGGACACGCTCTCAAGGCTGCTGCGCAACCTGCATACGATAAAGGGCAACTCCCGCATGCTCGGGCACTCGACGATAGAAAAGCTGTCCCATGCCGTCGAGGACATATACAAGGGCGTCAAGGACGGGCAGGTAAAGAACAGCGACCGCCTGGTCCGCCTGGTCTTCTTTGTTGCCGACAAGATAGCCGAGTGTGCGGCTGCCGTCCGCAAGAAGGGCACCGACGAGATGAACGTTGACCTCTACCTCCAGTCCTGCGACAAGCTGGCGGCAGGTGAACTGGTGGACATAGACTCCATCGCCGAGCAGATCCGCCGGGAGAAAGAGGACAAGTTCCAGGGCGATGAGGACGAGGAGGATGAGGACGACCAGCAGATTTCCGACATCCAGTCCATCCGCATCAAGCTCAGCCGCATCAACGAGATAATCAGCTCCTTCGACACGATGATTACGCGGGAGTTCCGCCTCAAGCACCAGCTGGATCAGCTGCGGGTCATCGAGGAGGAAACCGACAACCACGAGCTTTCCAAGATACGCAAGCAGTTCGAGTCGGACATCTTTGCGCTGGAAACGTCGATATTCAGCGTGCAGAGCCAGGTTTTTGACCTGCGGATGCTGCCCATCGGCATTGTCCTGCGGCCCTTCGAGAACACGATAGCATTGGAGTCCATGCAGCTGGGCAAGGCTGTCCGGGCCAACATCCCCGAAACCGAGGTCGCAATCGACAAGGTTATCCTTGAACAGCTCAACGACATCCTCATGCATCTGGTCCGCAACGCCCTTGACCACGGCATAGAGACCCCGGAGGAGCGCCGGGCCGCCGGAAAGGACGAGCAGGGCGTCATCTCGATTACCTGCAAGCGGGAGACAAAGCACATCGAGCTGACCGTCAGCGATGACGGACGGGGAATCGACTTTGAGAAAATCCGTGCCAAGGCATCCCGCCTGTACGTGGAGCGGGCGGACGAAATAAAGGATATGGGCGAGAAGGAACTGTCCCAGTTCCTCTTCATGTCGGGCTTCTCCACAAAGGACAAGGTGACGGAGCTTTCCGGCCGCGGCGTCGGTCTTGACGTCGTGTGGACCAACGTGGAAAAGATAAAGGGCCGGGTCAGGCTCGAGAGCACCTTCGGCAAGGGGACGTCGTTTATCCTGCACTTCCCCCTCTCGCTTTCTACCCTGCAGGGCCTGTTCGTCATGTCCAATCAGGACAAGTTCCTCATCCCGTCCCAGCACATCGTGGACGTCATTTACCGCAAGAAGAGCGAGTACGTCACGCTCCAGAACCAGACCTACATCAAGTTCGAGGGGCAGCTGGTTCCGGTCTTCTCCCTGTCCACCCTGTTCAAGGACCACAAGGGCGGATCCATCACGGATGCGGACTCCATCCTCATTGCCGAATACATGGAGCAGCGGATCGGCATCGTCGTTGAGCAGGTACAGCAGTACGTGTCGCTTGTCGTCAAGCCCCTGCCGCCTGCGTTCAAGAACTTCACGATCCTGCAGGGCATCGTCTTTGACGAGCACTACGACATCGTTCCGATCCTGCACGTGCCGGAAATCCTCAAGAAGTTCAAGTCCCTGCGCGGCTATGACATCAAGAAGTACGAGGCTGCCACCAAGCCGCGCACCGTCCGCGTCCTGGTCGTTGATGACTCCGATACGACCCGGCAGATTGAAAAGTCCATCCTTGAAGGCAGCGGCTTTTCCGTCGATACGGCGGTTGACGGCATAGACGGACTGGAGAAGCTCAAGGCGAAGCAGTACGACATCATCGTGACCGACAAGGATATGCCGCGCATGAACGGTCTGGTCCTGCTGGACAACCTGCGCCACATGGAAAAGTATGCGACGGTGCCGGTCATTGCCGTGTCCGCCGACCTGAACCCGACGGTGGTTGATCAGTTCAAGAAATCCGGGGTGAGCGCGTTCATCGCCAAGGGCGACTTTAAGCGCGGCAACCTCATCAATGCGGTAAAGGAGTTGGTAAATGAGTAAGAAGATTCTTGTGCTTGAGACCTCCGTCACCCTCCAGAAGCTGTTTACGACGACGCTCGGCGACGAGCATAACGTGCAGTTTATCGGCGACGGCAAGGAGGCCCTGTACCGCCTCTTCGAGCTGTCCCCCGACCTCTTCCTGCTGAATGCGGAGTTCGAGGAGCCGCGCAGCTTTGACCTGGTGCGCGTGGTCCGTTCCATTCCCTGCTTCAAGGATCTGTCCATCGGCATGTATGCGACCGGTCCCTTCCCCTTCGATGAGGCGATGGCCAAGGGCTGCGGGGCGAACTCCTTTGTCCGCATTGACCAGAAGACGATGGCGCTGAACATAGAGGAGCTGGCGCAGATGCCTTCTTCCCGCCTGGACAAGCTGGAGCTGACCCAAGCCCGGAAGGATCTGGACGACGGCAGGCTCTTCCAGAACGCCCTGAGCCTGCTCAAGGACGGCTCGTTCAAGAACGTCGTGCTGGAAAAGATCATCGAGATGTCCAACTCAATGGAGTCCGTCAATGCAATCGTGACGGACTTCCTCTCGCTCATCGTGTCCATCTGCGAGATTCCGGCGGCGGGCCTGTTCATCGTCGAAAACGACGGGCCGCACGGCTACTACGTGGCCGCGTCCGGCATGAGCGAGCGGGAACTGGGGGACTTCCTCAAGGTCTGCGCTGCGGACTTTGAGCAGGTAATGGGCGACTACAATGTGTCCAAGCTGGTTCCGCAGAAGCTGGAGTGCCGCCAGAACATAGACGGCTTCTACTCCAAGGACGTGCAGCTGTCGGCCTATTCAAACGGCGAGCTGCGCTCGTTTGACGGCAAGGAATGCTTCGGCACGGTGCACATCGTTTCCGGCGGCAACTTTACCAAGGATAAGACCGACCTGTTCAACTACTGCATCAAGGAGTCGGGCGTCCTCTTTGACAAGATGCTGATTGTCGAAAAGAAGATATTCTTTGAGCGGAGGATCCGCAAGGCGTTCAGCCGCTTTGTCCCGGAGCAGATTATCGACGAACTGGTAACCAACTCCGACGCAAGCCAGAAGGTGAGCGTGGGAGAAAAGCGGGCGGTCGCCATCCTCTTCTCCGACATCCGCTCCTTTACGAGCATCAGCGAGCTGAACCGGCCGGAAACGATGGTTTCCTTCCTGAACCGCTACTTCACCGCGATGGTGAACGTAATAAAGAAGCACGGCGGTACGATCGACAAGTTCATCGGTGACGCAATCATGGCACTGTTTGGTGCGCCGGTCAGCTACGAGGACAACGCCCGCCGGGCCGCCGCGGCCGCCTGCGAGATGCGCGAGGTGCTGCCGTCCGTGGAGCTGGGGGACCTGGTGCTGCCCGAAGGCATGAAGTTCAACATCGGTATCGGCATTCACTACGGTGACGTTACCGTCGGCTCGCTCGGTTCGGCGGACAAGACCGACTACACCTGTATCGGCGACACGGTCAACCTGGCCTCCCGTCTGGAAGGCCTGACCAAGGTCTACGGATCGATGGTCCTCGTCAGTGAGAGCGTCAAGGACGACTGCCCCGAGGGCGAGTTCACCTTCCGCTATCTGGACGACGTGCGCGTCAAGGGTAAGGCGAAGGCGGTCCCGATTTTTGCGGTTGACCGCAGTCCCGACGAGTTCCCGCCTGCCTACAAGGACGCCTATACCAAGGGCATGGAGCTGTACAAGCAGGGCATCTGGAATTTGGGCAAGGAGTACTTTGAGAAGGCGCTCGCCGCCGTGAACGGCGATAAGGCTGCCAAGCTCATGCTTTCCCGCTGCGAGGAGTTCATTGCCAATCCGCCCGACCACTGGGACGGTGCGATAGCCTTTACGACAAAATAGGACAGGTAGTTTATGAACGAATATTCGACTTCTGAACATCTGCGTCCGGTCGTGCGTGTTGATCCCGAAAAATGCTGCAACTGTCACCGCTGTATCAGCGTCTGCCCCGTCAAGATGTGCAACAACGGGGCGGGTGACCATGTGTCCGTCAACCATGACCTCTGCATCGGCTGCGGTACCTGCATCGATGCCTGCGTGCACGGAGCGAGGACGGGCATTGACGATATGGACGCCTTCTTCTATGACCTCAAGTCCGGCACCCCGATGGTTGCCATCGTCGCCCCTGCCGTTGCCGTCAACTTTAAGGGCCGGGACCTGGAGCTGAACGGCTGGCTCAAGTCCATCGGTGTGAGGGCGGTCTTTGACGTCGCTTTCGGGGCAGAGCTGACGACCAAGAGCTACGTCGAGCAGATAAAGAAAGAGAACCCGCCCCTCATGATTTCCCAGCCCTGCCCCGCCCTGGTCAGCTTTGTCGAAGTATACCAGCCCCAGCTCCTGAAGTACCTTGCCAAAGGTGACAGCCCCATGGCGCACATGGTCGAATGCATCCGCCACTTCTACCCCGCCTACCGGGGCTGTAAGATTGCGGTCATCTCTCCCTGCTTCGCCAAGCGGCGCGAGTTCGACGAGAACGGCAGGGGCGACTACAACGTGACGATGAAGAGCCTGAACGGCTACTTTACGGAGCACGGCATAGACCTGTCCACCTTCCCCAAGGTTCCCTACGAGAATCCCCTCGCCGAGCGGGCCGTCCTGTATTCCACACCGGGCGGCCTCATGCGCACGGCAGAACGCTTTGTGCCGGGCATTTCCGCCCAGACCCGCAAGATAGAGGGGCAGCCCGCCGTGTTCGAGTACCTGGTCGGCCTGAACCGCTCGCTTTCATCCGGGGGAAAGCCCTATTACCGGCTCGTGGACTGCCTGAACTGCGAGAAGGGCTGTAACCGCGGCGGCGGTACGACGAACCACAAGATGCCCCTTGACGAACTGGAGGAGCTGGTTGAACGGCGTGCCCGGGACCGGCAGGAGCAGTGGAATACCGCAGGTCCCCGGAAGAACCGGCTGGCGCTCAGGAAGCTTGAGAAGACCGTGAATGCCTACTGGAAGCCCGGCATCTACGAGCGCAGCTACCATGACCGCAGTGCGGTGAGGCAGAAGTTCATCAAGACTCCGCCCCGGGAGAAGCTGCAGGAGATTTATGCCAGCATGGAAAAGTACTCCCGGGCCGACCTCTACGACTGCGGTGCCTGCGGCTACAACGGCTGCGAGCAGATGGCGGTCGCCATATACAACGGCCTGAACCGGCGGGAGAACTGCCACCACTACGTCCTGCACCTTGCCAAACAGAACCACGAGAAGGAGATCCGCGAGGCCGTCAACGGCATTGCCGGCGCAATCCGGTCCGGCAGTGAGGCCCTGCGGAGCAATCTGCGTGACCTGCAGGAAATCAGGAATGCGAATACGCTCACGATCGAAGGCATCAAGGACCTGAACAAGAAGATAAACGGCATCTGGGACATCGTGGGCATCATAAGCACCGTCGCCGACCAGACCAAGATCATCGCCTTCAATGCCGAACTTGAAGCTGCCAGTTCCGGCGAGGCCGGCAAGAACTTCCACATCGTCGCGACGGAAATCCGCCGCCTGTCCGACAACATCATCGACAGCATCAAGGAAATCAAGACGGTCATCGACGAAATACAGCATGCTTCCGACCGCCTTATCCTTGACAGCGAGAAGGGAACCCGGCAGATCGATGCGGGCCTTGAGAGTGCGAAGTCGCTTGAAGGGGGCTTTGAGGAACTCATGGCCGCTGCCCAGTCAGGCGCCGACAGCCCGGGTGACATCCAGAAGCGCGCAGGGCAGATAAGTTCTTCGGGTGAGCAGATTTTTTCCAACCTGCAGCAGATTGCGCAGGGCATCGAGAAATTTTCCCAGAATACGGCAGGTATTTCTTCCGTGAACGATTGATTTTTCCCGAAAGCGTGTTATAATACAGACAGTATATTGAACATACGGCTCTGCGGAGCCGTTATTTTTTTTTGTGGCTTTCAGGTGAGAATTATGAACGAGTACTCCAATTCCGAACATCTCCGCCCGGTCGTGTACGTTGACCCGGAGAAATGCTGCAACTGTCACCGCTGCATCAGCGTGTGTCCCGTCAAGATGTGCAACAACGGATCGGGCAACCATGTGTCCGTGAACCACGACCTCTGCATCGGCTGCGGTACCTGCATCGACGCCTGCGTACACGGGGCACGGACCGGCATTGACGACATGCAGGCTTTCTTTGATGACCTCAAGGCGGGTACGCCGATGGTTGCCATCGTTGCACCCGCCGTTGCCGTCAACTTTAAGGGCAGGGACCTGGAGCTGAACGGCTGGCTCAAGTCCATCGGCGTGAAGGCGGTCTTTGACGTGGCTTTCGGGGCGGAACTCACGACCAAGAGCTATGTCGAGCAGATAAAGAAAGAGAATCCGACGATCATGGTTTCCCAGCCCTGTCCGGCGCTCGTCAGCTTCATCGAAATATACCGGCCTCAGCTCATTGAACACCTTGCCAAGGGGGACAGCCCCATGGCGCATACGGTCGAATGCATCCGTCACTTCTACCCCGCCTACCGGGGCTGTAAGATTGCGGTCATATCCCCCTGTTTTGCCAAGCGGCGCGAGTTTGACGAGAACGGCCGCGGCGACTACAACGTAACGATGAAGAACCTGGACCTCTACTTCAAGGAGCAGGGTATAGACCTGTCTGCATTCCCCAAGACGCCCTATGAAAACCCGCCCGCCGAGCGGGCCGTCCTGTACTCCACGCCGGGCGGCCTCATGCGGACTGCCGAGCGCTTTGTGCCGGGCATTTCCGCCCAGACCCGCAAGATAGAAGGGCAGCCTGCCGTATTCGAGTACCTGTCCGGCCTTGACAGTTCGCTTTCGTCCGGGGTCAAGCCCTACTACCGGCTCGTGGACTGCCTGAACTGCGAGAAGGGCTGCAACAGGGGGGGCGGTACGACGAACAACAACATGCCCCTCGATGAACTGGAAGCACTCGTGGAAAGCAGGGCCCAGGCCCGGCAGGAACTGTGGAAGACGAGCGGCTACAAGAACAGCAAGGCTGCGCTCAAGAAGCTGGAAAAGACCGTGGACGCCTACTGGAAGCCCGGCATCTATGAGCGCAAGTACCATGACCGAAGTGCAGCGATGAGGAAGTTCATCAAGACCCCGACCAAAGAGGAACTGCATGAGATTTTCCTCAGCATGGAAAAGCGCTCCAAGACAGACCTCTACGACTGCGGGGCCTGCGGCTACACCGGCTGTGAGCAGATGGCCGTTGCCATCTTTAACGGACTGAACCGCCGGGAGAACTGCCACCACTACGTCCTGCACCTTGCCAACAAGGACCATGAGCGGAAGATCCGCGAAGCCGTCAACGGCATTACGAGCGAGAGCGTCAAGCTTCTGGAAGGCACCCGTGCCAGCGTGGAACGCCTGACCGGCGAAACCGGCAGGATGGCAAAGGATGTGGCGTCTTCCTCTTCCGCCATCGAGGAGATGGTCAGCAACATCACGTCCATAACCGCTATTGTTGACAAGAACTTTCAGATTGTCAACGAACTGGAAGAAGCGACCAAGGGCGGGCGGCTCAAGCTGTCCGAGGTGGACAAGCTTGTCGGTGCGATCGAAAAGGAATCCTCTTCCCTTATGGAAATGAGCGGTGCCATCCAGAAGATTGCAAGCCAGACGAACCTGCTTGCGATGAATGCCGCAATCGAAGCCGCCCACGCCGGAGAATTCGGTGCAGGCTTTTCCGTCGTTGCCGACGAAATCCGCAATCTGGCGGAAGATTCCGGCAGCGAGGCAAAGAAAATCAGCGAGGTCCTCAAGAGCATCAAGGGCATGGTGGACGGCGCCTACAGCAAGTCCAGCGAGGTGAGCCATGACTTTGAGAACGTCGTTACCCTGATGGAGAACGTCAAGGAGCACGAGCTTGAGGTGAAGAGCTCCATGGCCGAGCAGAGCGAGGGCAACAAGCAGCTGCTCCACAGCCTTGCGCAGATGAAGGAAGGTACCCGTGCCGTCGAGGATGCGGCGGCAAAGCTCAGCAGCAACACGGACAGCGTCATACAGGCCGTGGAAAACATCGGCCAGGGCAACTAGCGCGAAGCGCGGACTCCTTTCCCCATAGCCCGGGTCGGGCAGCCGTCAGCTGCGGGGCAGCGGGGACGCTCCGGGCTGCGCCTGTCCCGTACCCTTGACAGGGCAGTCCCCTGTCCTTGCGGGGCAGGGCCTTTTCTACTATAATAGGCTGTCTATGGTTCGCATCGCGGTGGAAAATGCCGGGCCGGGGGAGGACAGCCGGGTAACGCCCGACGTGGTCCAGAACCGATTCGGCACTGTTTACGGAAAATACACGCTCCTGGAGCTGGAGGAAGGGGGGAGGATCCTCTTTGTCCCCCTCCACGTTGAAGGGCAGGCGGCCCGGCTGGGCCTCTTCCTGTCGGACGCTTCCTCTGCTACTCTTGCAGAGCTGTGCCGTTTTGTATTTTCGCAGTTCCCCGTCAGGCGGATAGACTGGGACTGCTCCCTTGCCCCCCTCGGCCGCTGCTATGTCCGCCGGAACCATCCTGCCAACCACTGGAAAGTCACCCTCCCCGCAAGTAACGAAGAGCTGTGGGCCCGCATGTCCCGCAAGTCCCGCTACAACAGGCGGCGGGAAGAGAAGCTCCTGCTGGACCGCCTTGCCGGGGATGCCGGGAATGCGGACGCGCCCGGCGGCGGGGACTGCACTGGTGCCCTCGTGATGACCGAGTACGAAGGGGCGGATCATATACCGGCTTCCGTCGTCGAAACATTCTTTTCGTTCAAGAAGCGGCTGATGGGCCGGGACTACGGTCTGTCGCCCGCCGCTTACCTGTCGCACTACCACGTGACGAATGCCTACACCTGGACCTGCGGGGACCGGATCGTTGCCATCGTGTTCAGCTGTGAGCAGGGGCAGAACGTCTTCCTTGAAAACCTGACCTATGACCCGGAACTGGAAGAATACTCGCCGGGCTTTCACCTCTACGCCCTTGTGCTGGAACGGCTCATTCAGAAGGGCAGGACCGCCCTCTTCCTTGGCGGCGGTCAGCAGCCCTACAAGAGCCGCTTCGGCGGCGTTGAAGATGCCTGCTATAATGTTGAAGCATACCGGTCTCCGCTTGCAGCCCTGCCGTTTTATGCGGCGAAACTGTTCCGCCGCATTCCGGGGGCCGGTCCGGCAGTCCGTTTTTGCGGTAAAGGTGCCCGCTTCGTCAAACGGGGCTGCCGCTTTATCCGCGTCCGTGTTAAATGGGCGGCGCAGAAATGCTTCTTTTCCCTCGTGCCGGTCGGCGATGCCCTGAACACGGAACGACGGGACTTTTCCATTACCATATCGCTCACGAGCTTCCCGCCCCGCCTTGCCACCCTGCACCTGTGCATCAAGTCGCTCATGCGGCAGACGATGAAGCCGGACCGGATTGTCCTGTACCTGGGGGCGGACTGCGAAGGCATTCCCCTGCCCAAACGACTGCGTGCTCTGACGGCGAAAGGCCTTGCGGTTCGGTACGTCGGGGGGGACCTGCGCCCGCACAAGAAGTACGTGTATGCAATGCAGGAGTTCCCGGACGATTTCATCATTACCGTGGACGATGACCTGCTGTTCCGCCGGGACATGGTGGCGGGCCTGTGGCAGGCGCATGAGAAATATCCTGACGCACTCATTGCCAGCCGCGTGCACCTGATGCGGCAGGCGGACGGCCGCATCCTGCCCTACCGCGACTGGCTGCAGGAAACCGGGACGGTACGGGAGCCGACACACGCCCTCCTTTCCACGAACGGAGCGGGAAGCCTCTTTCCCCCGCACTGCCTGCCGCCCGAAGCCCTGGACGCCGGCCTTATTCACACGCTCTGCCTGAACGCCGACGACATCTGGCTCAAGTTCATGCTGATCCGCGGCGGAACAAAAGTCCTGTGGGCGGGAAAGCGGACGGGCATGCCCGACGAGATACGGATACAGGCAAAAAAGAAGCAGGCCCTGATGGACGGCAACCTGACGAATGACGGCAACGACGGCTACATCGCCGCAATGGAGTCGTATTTTGCGATGAATCTTGCGGACTACTGCGGGGACTGAGCGCTGTTCACTGTTTGCAGCCGCCTCGTCCCTGCGTTGATTCTGGGGCGGGAAAACGCTACAATCTGAGCTATGTTCGGGATAAAGACACGGATTATGAGGCTGCTTGCGGGACCGGTCTACCGCCGGCAGTATGCGCCGACCGGAAAAAAAACGCTCGCGGACCTGCGCCTGTACCGGAAGTTCCGCCTGGATATTCCCACCTATGACGGCTGCGGACAGCTCGTACACCCGGACATCTTCTTTGACCGTTCAATCGGTAAATACGTCCTTTCGTTCACGCCCTATCCCTTCAACGATGACAGCCATGAAAACCCCTGCATCGCCGTTTCGGACGACGGCATCCACTTCCGCGAAGAGCGGGAAGGGCTCAATCCGCTGGCCCGTCCGCCGGAAAAAGACCACAACGACGACCCCGACATCTCGCTGCATGACGGCGTGTACAGCCTTGTCTACCTTGAAACCGTCCGCCCGGACTACCAGAACATCGTTGCCCTCCGGAGCACGGACCGCCTGAACTGGGAGCGGAAGGTCCTGTACCGGCAGAACCTTGCGGGCAGCGGGGACATTATCCTGTCCCCTGCCGTCATCTGGACCGGGGAAGGCTGCCGCTGCTTCTTCGTCATGGGGAACTACGGGAAGGGGCACCGCATCCTTGTTGCCGGACCGGCGGCGGGCCTTGAGGCGCTTGATTTTGCGGGGGCGGTCCCGGTGAACATAGCAGGCATTCCCAAAGGCCTCATGCCCTGGCATCTGGACGTGTTTCCCGACGGGGAGGGCGGCTTTGTCATGCTGCTGTGCCTGGTTGCCCACCATAAGGACGGCAAGGGTGGCCGCTACTTCCTCCACATCGTCCGCAGCCGCAATCTCACGGACTGGAAGCTCGACCCTGCTCCCGTCCTGAACAACTGCTACCGCTCGTCCGGCTTCGTGAAGGACTGCATCCTGTACATTTACTTTTCATCGAACTTCTGGGGCGACGAATGGAAAACCGGCCTGTATAAGGTGAAACTCTGACGGAAGAGCAGTGTGCCCCGTTGAGAAGGGCAGCATGTCCCGCGGGGAAGGCCTGCGTTGGCCTTTCTGCAGCGTTCCCCTGCCTGCGGGAGGCCTTAGCGGTAGAGCCCTGTCTTGATGTCTTCCAGAATGAGGAGGTCCTGAATGCCCGTGTCGATCGGCGACTTGAGCGAATCCGTTCCGTCCAGAAAATCAACGGCGTTCTGAATCATGTTTGCAAAGTAGCGCGTCTTTTCCGGCAGCACTGCCGCCTCATCCGTCACGAGCGAGAAGAAGCCCGTGTAGAGGGGCGAGTCCTTCCTGCGGTAGAACTTGAGGTAGGAGTTTCCGATGCAGATCCGCCCTTCGGTTCCGTTTATCTGAATCTCAAAAGCAAAATAGCGTGAGCGGCCGCTCATCGTCACCGTGATGTCGGGGCAGCCTTCCGTTGCCCAGTGGGCGCTCAGCTGCCTGATGCCGCTCTTGTCGTCCTTATAGATGCCGGTCAGCAGCGGCTGTTCCGGCTTTGCGGGATCCCCGAGGAAGAACATCACCGCGTCAATCAGGTGGGTGCCGTCGTGAAAGAGGCTGAATGCCCCCGTGGACTCGCTCTTGCGGTCGTAGAGGCAGAGGCTTGATGACAGGGACGCGTAGATGCTCTGCAGTTTCCCGATTTCCTTCATATACGCTTTCGCGCTCCTGAAGTCCTCGGCGAAGCGGCGTTCATGATTAATCATGACGGGCACCCCGTGTTCAACGGCGGCAGTCTGGATTGCCTGTGCTTCCCGGGAGTTGAGCGCAACGGGCTTTTCCAGTATGACCAGGCGGGGATGCGCCTGGATTGCGGCGATTGCTTCGCTCTTGTGGAACTCCTCCGGCACGGCGACGGTGATGATGTCGGGATGCACATCCCGGTACATGTCCGCGCTGCGCTGGTAGCTGCCTGCCTGCGGAACCGCCTTGTGCCAGACGGAAAGCTTTCCGATATCGCTGTCACAGCCCGCGATGATCTTGATCCGCGGGTTGGCACGGAGCGCCATCGTATGGCTTGCCGGCTGTTCCCGCTTGCTGTCAAGCCCGAGGCTGTAGCCGATCCGCCCGCAGCCGACAAGGGCCGCCGTGTACTGCCCGTTCACCGCCGGAACTCCTAGGACCGGTTCTTTTCGAGCCCTTCCATGAGGGCCTGATATTTCTTTGCAAGGCGGCGGGACTTCGTGTCGGCAAGGCCGTGGTAGTTTGCCGGATGCTCAAAGAAGGATTCGGGATTGGCGATACCGAGCTTTTCGAGCTGGGCGGTTATCTTGGCGAAGGCATCGGTGTGGGTCTTGAGGACCTCGAAGAAACTCTTGCCGGACTTTTCCGCCTCGAGCGTAATTTTGCGGATAACCTCGTGGCCGTCATTGACGCCCGCCTCGCCCAGCAGGATGTAGGCAGGTTCGGCGAGGACGCCGCCCTTTACCTTGCCGCCCGCTCCGTCAAGATTGCGGGCCATGCTCTCCTTGTCCGCCTGCAGGCCGGAAACGACCGACTGCATCCGGTCCACCGCCATCGTGAATCCCGCTACGTAGTCAGCGATGAAGCGCTGGCTGGCCGAGTTGGTCAGGTCGCGCTGGTGCTCGGAAATCTGATCCATGTAGAAGGTAAGCACGCGGGGGCTCATCGCCTTCCACAGGGACTTGACGTGCTCGCTGTTCCAGGGGTTGCGCTTCTGCGGCATCGTGGAAGAACCGACCTGGGTCGAAGCGAAGTATTCGAAGACTTCGCCGATTTCGCTCCGCTGCAGGTTGCGCAGGTCGTCAGCGAGGTTTGCGATGATGCCGAATGCGACGTTGAACTCAAGCAGGAGGCGGAGGAGGTATTCCGGTTCGACGAGCTGGTTGGAGTATTCCGACGGTTCAAGGCCCAGGAAGTGCATGTATTCTGCTTCGAGCTGCTCGGGATCCTTGACGATCATGCTCGGCCCGTTGTAGGAGCCGACGGGACCTGCGAGCTTGCCCTTGAGCTGGCGGGAGAGCTCGTCGATGCGGAGGATGGACTTGCCCAGGCGGGAGACGAACTCCGCGATGGACCAGCCGAAGGTGATCGGGACGGCGTGCTGTCCGTGCGTTCTGCCCACCTGCGGGGTTTCCGCTTCCCGGTCGGCGATGGCGCACAGGGACTTCTCGAGTGCGATGAGGGAGGGGAGGACGACCTTCTGCGTGACGTCCCGCATGCGGCAGGAGAGGGCGGTGTCCAGGATGTCAACGCTCGTTGCGCCCAGGTGGACGAGGGGGCCGAGTTCGGCCGGCATCTTGGTCTTCATTACGTTGACGAGGGCGCGGATGTTGTGCTTTGTCTTTTCCTCTTCCCGGTAGACTTCGTCCGGTTCGATCGAGTCGGCGATGGCATCGAGCTGTTTTTCAAGTTCGGCGGTCAGCTGTCCCCTGACCTTGAGGTGGGCCTTGACGAGTGCGGCCTCGCATCTGGCGCAGCTTCTGATGCCGGCGGCTTCCGAAATATATGTTGAAAGGCCCTCGAAGGCCTTACGCTCTGAAAGTGAATAGCGGTGGTCAACCGGAGAAAGGTTCTCAAAAATCGTACGTGTTTCCATGGCTACAGTATCATTTAAAAGGAAAAAAAAATCAACGGCACGGGCTTTTCAGCTGCCGAATCCGGAAAGGACGATGCGGAAGCCTATGAATTCACCGCCGTAGTATGCATAGTAGTAGGTCTTGTTCGAGAAGGTATTTACCGGACTGCAGTTGAGGTTGCCGTAATACCAGCAGCCGCCGCGGAAAAAGCGTCTGACGGGGTCTTTCCAGTACGGATCCCAGACCCACTCCCAGACGTTGCCGCTCATGTCATACAGGCCGTAGCCGTTTGCCTTCTTCTGCGCCACCGGATGCGTACTGCCGCCGCTGTTGACGGAATACCAGCCTACCTCGTCCAGGTCGTCGCTGCCCGCATAGCGGTATGACTGTCCGCCCCATGCGGCATACTCCCATTCATCATCGGTAGGAAGGCGGAAGCCGGTCGCATTCTCATTCTGCGTGATTGCTCCGGCAATGCGGTCTCCCTTGTGCGGGGTGTAGCCCCATTTTGCCACGTCCGTCACACCGTCCACGGAGTAGACAGGGCTGTAGTTCGCCGCAAGGCTGAGCTTGTTGCAGAAATAAATGGCATCGTACCAGCTTACCTGCTCTACGGGAAGGTTTCCGCCCTTGAACTTGCTGGGGTTCTCCCCCATGACAGCCTCATATTGTGCCTGGGTCACCTCAGTCACGCCCATGTATGAACCTGCGACTTCCTTGAACATATAGTTTGTTCCAAGGAGTTCAACGGTGACGGTTATCCGGGAATCCTGGGAAAAAGCCGCTGCCGCAAGCAGCAGGCCGGCAAGTAAAGCGATTACTTTTCTCATACCGTATGTCTCCTCTGTTTTGTTTTAAAACCGGTTTCTTTTGCTTAATGGTAATGGCTCCCGCTGCAGCTGTCAAGGCAGACATTTCGGTGGTATCTATTATGCTGTGCAGAAACCTGCAAAAAGGTGAACCCGAAACGGCAGAAGACTGACTGCAGGCCGTTAGAAAAGTGCCCAAAAGACGGCAGAACGCCTGCGGAACCTTCTCGCTAGGCTTGCAGAATGTTTCAGACAGCCTTGCCGAATGTTTCGACAAGGCTTGTGGAATGTTTCAGACAGGCTTGCAGAATCTTTTTACAAGGCTTGTAGAATGTTTCGGACAGCCTTGCAGAATGTTTCGACAAGGCTTACAGAATGTTTCGGAAAGGCTTGTTTTGAATTATCCCTATAAAAGTGTCATTCTCGAGATGTGAAGCGGCTTTTATACAGTATTTTACGAGGAGTTCTCTTCCTCGATGTCGGACTTCAGGAGCGAGCCCCGCTTTGACAATCTGCCGCTCTATGCCGTGCGGAGCTGGTTCTTTGGAGGTGCATATGAGAAGAGGAGCTTTCACAGCCTTATCTTGCTTCCCTTCTTGTCCGATGTATTTTTTTTGGCAATGAAAAAAATTGAAAAACATGCTATAATTTTGATGTTTAGGAGGTGTAGAATGTCATACGAAGCTGTTATTGAACAAGTTCGGACTCTCCCAGAATCACTTTTGATATCAGTTTCAGCTTTTATAAAGCTACTTGAAGCTGAACAAGGTGAAGTTTTTACAGTGCAAACAAATCCTCAAACAAGCAAGAAACAGGCTTTTTTTGATTTAGCAGGCAAGGTGCACCTTGATTCAGCCTCAGTTACAGAACTTCGCGAGGCAAGCCTTTTATGATACTTGTAGATACAAATGTTATAATTGACTTTTGGAATAAACCTACTGAAGGCTCTAAAAAGATTTTTGAAGAAAAAGATATAGCTATTTGTGGTGTTATAAAGACAGAACTTCTTCGAGGCAGTAATTCAGAGAAGCAGTTTTCTCAAATGGAAGAGGCATTGAACTGTTTTACATATTTGTCTTTTTTTGAAAAAGATTGGATTTTGCTTGCAAAACAGTTTCTAACCTTAAAACAGAATGGTCTTGTAGTTCCTTTCCAGGATGTAATGATTGCTTATCTTGCCATTAGGAATAATTGTGAAGTTTGGACAAATGATAAGCATTTCAAATTGATGCAAGTGGTTTTACCTGAATTGAAATTGTTTAATCAGTAAAAATGACGCCTAACTGCGGTACAAAACTGACGGGTTTTAAAGTGCAAAACTGACGGGTTTTGAAGTGCAAAACTGACGGGTTTTGAAGTGCAAAACTCAGCAGCTTTTGAAGGCAAAACCCGGATAGTGCGCAAACTCCGCCCGGGCGAAACCCGGAATCGTCAGTCCGGTAGCTCAAGCTCCGCCTGAGGCCGCGGACTCAGCCGGTTGCCTCAACGTTCGCCGGGATGACTGACTGACAGCTGCGCCAGCGCCTGATCAACAGCTTCCTTTACCTGCCGGACCAGTTTCTGTGTTATGGCATCGTATACTTCCTTCGCAGAATCGCTTTCCCCCGCAGCCGGGATGAAGAACTCGTACACGTCTACCTCAAGGGCATTTGCAAGCTTCACGATGGTTCCCTTCGTCAGCCAGCGCCGCCGCCCCTCAATGTCGTTCATCATCTGCCGGGAGATGTCCGCCTTGTCGGCAAGCCGTTCCTGGGAAAGGCCCCGCTTCTTGCGCAGGGTCCGTATATTCGCTATGACCCGCGTCTGCAATTCGTCCTCTGTCATAGCTATAACTGTACGCAAGGATTCCCGTTTGGATAACTTGCAGTCATGCGTCATTATTCGGCATGATGTCAACTGAATGCTGTGTTGTCAGGATAAAATCCCTGCGGATTGCATGAACTGCACGGGCAGCAGCGGGCAGGGGAGATCCTGCACTGCCGGGCAGCTTTCATTTGCTGCCCAGGACGGGAAGGCCGGCATCATCAAGAAGGGTATTCAGTTCTTCAAGGTTCTGCTTCATCTTTATGCTGTTCCGTGCAAGCAGGGACAGGGCATCCGACGGCAGGAAGCAGTAGCCCGCAGTTTTGAGCAGGGCATTGGTTTCGTAGATGTTCATGCCGAGTGCAACGCACAGGGCTATGACGGTTTCACGGCTGGGAACGCACTTGCCCGATATGACCTTGGAGTATGCCTGCTTGCTCAGGCCTGCAGCCTTGTACAGGTCTACGTCCGTAAGCTGCCTGGAATTGCGGGCTTCCCGGAGCAGGTCGGCAAACTGCAGTTCATTGCGTCCGCGTATTTCGTTCAGGGTATCTTCATAGACGCCGTAGCTGAGCATGAGAACCTGTTCAACCGTGAGCTGCCTGTATTCCCTGTACAGCCCCAGACAGCGGTTGTTTTCTTCCAGCTGGCGCAGGGAATTGTCTACAACAGCCCGTATCTGCTTTTCCAGGTCTGGCGGCAAGGCTTCCGGGGCTGCTGAATCGGACGCGGACGTTTCTTCCTTTTCCATGCCGTTTCCCGTCACATGCTTTCAATGAGCCATTCGACGTTCTTGCGCCAGGCTTTCTTCATGTAGGTTTCGAGTGTTCCCTTGACATCATACTTATGGTACTTCCAGATTGCTTCGGGGCCGCCCATCCGGGAAAGGGCAAGGCCGAACCTGCCGCCGACGGACCGTACCACCTGCACCGTCTTGCTTTTACTTACCTGAATGCACTTGGTCATGGTGCCGGAAGTCAGAATGACCGCACAGAAATTCTGCATGGCGTGGACTTTCAGGATAAGCGAAAGCTGCTTCTCGTAAAAATCCATGTCCACCGTGTCCCAGCGGTTGATTATGAGGTATTTCTTTTTGGGAAGGTCTGCCAGTTCCCGCGCATACAAAAGCTTCAGGACGCTTTCGGGTTTCATGATGGCATCCCCTTCTATGAGGCACATGACAAGGTTCCGGCCGTCAACGGGAAGGACCCGGAGGTTTTCCTTTACCAGCCGTCCCTGCATGTAGAACTCCAGAATCCCGTCTGCGGCAACAAAGAGGTCTTCGTCCCTGCTGGGGTTTTCCTGCTGCCGTGCGCTCGGGTCGCGTTCCGGAGTTCCGTCGCTATCGGCAGTATCGTAGACGTATATGCCGTCAGGGAAGTTCCGCTTTCCATTATCCTTACCGTTCAGCAGGACGGGGGTCATTTCCTTTCCTGCCGGGGTAAAGCCGAACACAAAGTTGCGGTCCGTCTTCCACATGTGTCCCATCGTCACGAAGGTGAAGCAGGAATTCTCAATGGCGCGGGCCTTGTTGTACTTGTACCATTTGTCCTTTTCCACATCGCCGCCCGTACAGTTTACGATGACGTCTACCCCGTTCAGGCCGTACTTTCTGCTGAACATTGCATGATTGCAGTCGTAGCAGGCTGTCATGCCTATCCGGTATCCCCTGTAGTGTATGGGCGTGAAAGCTTCTTCTGCGTATGCGGGGTAGGCGTCATCCAGCTGGCAGGCCGACCAGCCCGTCATCGTGTGCTTTATGTAGTTCTTGCACCTGGTTTCACCGTCCGCTACGAAGGCGTTTGCCCAGATGCATACTATCATGCCTTTCCTGTCGTTGTTGCAGATGACGACGGCCCTGCCTATGTCCCTGCTGAATGCAAGCGTCCGTTCATATATGTCGGCAAGCTGCTGTTTGTCCAGAAGGTCTGCATTGTGAAAGGTTTCCTCAAACGGCACGCGGGAGAATTCCGGCAGGACCAGAAAGTCTATGTCTGACTGCCGGACGGCTGCCATCGCCCTGTCAAAGCCCCCGTTCAGGCAGTCCGCTGCCTTGCCCTGCAGGTACAGGCCTATCTTAAGGGATTTCGTAGCATGCATGAAAAAGCCTCCCGTTGTATTCCTTTGCAATGTGCAGGGCTGGTGTCCAGTAATCCCTGCGTTCTCCTTACAGTTTACCATCAAGCCCTGCAAAACGCAAGTTTTCCTGCCGGATTGCGTCCGGGAAGGGCTGCCGTACATGGCGTGAACGGCCTGCAGGCATCCGGTCCGGTAACCGCTATTTCCCGCTGACGAGTGGCTGCAGGAGCCTGAGTGCGTTTGCTTCTGCCCTGCGTATGTCATCCTCCGTTACATGCAGGCTTTCAGAAATCTCGGACATCGTATAGGAGCTGCCTTCTTCAAGCCAGAACCGCATTTCAAGGATTTTCCGGTCGGGCTCCGGCAGTCTTTGCAGAATGTGCTGCAGGAAGCGCTGGAGGGTTGCAAAGGCCCTTTCACCGTCACTGGAACTGTCAGCAGCGTCCGGGACTTCTGGAAGCCCGGCGGTCCAGTCCGGTACGGCTACCCTTTTCCCGCAGGCAAAGCAGAACACGGCATCATCAACCAGGGCTTCTCCGCAGTATGAGCAGTACATCATGGCTTTCCTCCTTGTTTTCCTCGCCATGTGGTAAACAGGCAGGCTACTTGGACAGAAAGGCAGTGCTGGTTTTTTCAGTATAGGGGTCTAATATCCAGTACTTGCGGTTTGCAGTTACCCCTAAGACCCAATCTCGTCCATGTTCGTTTCTTTGTAGACCTGTCGTTGTCAATTTAGCCTTTATGGTTACCTTACTTCTGTCGTGACCTGAGGTACTGACGGATGACTTGCACTTGCTGTAGTCAATGGTTACGGCGCAACTGCGGGTATCCCCGCTCGGAACAATTGATGCTACCACGCCGTCGGGGTCTTCTTCAACCGACCACAAGATTGTCTCTCCGGACAGGGCTATGGCTTCATCTGTCGCTGCTTTCATTTGCGCTTCAGTGGGACTACTATCCGGACCATAATCTTCATAAGTTTCGCCTCCTGCATACCAACGGGGTATTCCATCAATATAAATGATTCTTCCTTCCGAATAGAGGTCCGGTGCCCATGTCATATCCGCATGCAGGGTGTAAGTCTTGTTGGCGGTCAGTACTTCTCTTCCCGTCATCCGCTTCCAGTTCCAGATTGAGTCAGTGTCATAATGGTTAATAACTAAAAAACCATTCCAAATTGCTTTGCCTTCTCTACGAGAACCAGTTGTTGTATCAAATGGACCTCCTGATCCGAAACTGCCTGCCGACTGGGGGTCACTTCCTTGGTTCTTATACCAGTCTTCGTTCCAATAGTCACACGAGCTGAACATACTGGCCGTGCACGCAAGGGCAGCCCCAAGGACGACAAGCCTGAACAATGCTGTTTTCTTCATAATATCCTCCAAACAGTCAGAAACTATGCCCCTATGATAGCGGAAACAAATCTGCCTGCGGTAAACTGCCGGTTGACTTTTCAGCGGGGAGCAGCTGGTCAGGGAGGACGAGCTTACAGATGCAACTCCGCTGTCCGTGTACAAGGATAAATATGTGTGAGGTTTTGGACAGGTATTGGAACAGCGGACTCGCCAAAGGCAGGGAGGAAGGTCTGGCAGCAGGAAGACAGGAACGTGCCGTTGAAACCGCCCGGATATTAAAGAATTCCGGCATAGACACAGAACTGATTGCCAAATCTACAGGACTTTCAGCGGAAGAAGTCAGAAAGCTCTGAGGCGGATAAAATCAACGCTGGAACACTAATACTGGCACGGGGAGGCTACAGGATGTTTCCGGGATGAAGCCTTTTTCCGCCTGCGGGCAGCTCCGATTCCTTGTTTTCCCAGCTATTCATAATGGTATTTGCAGGAGGCAATCAGCAACTCATCTTTTTCGACCTTGTAAACCAGACGATGTTCTTCAGTAATTCTTCGAGACCAAAAACCTGAAAGCTCGTGTTTCAGCGGTTCTGGTTTTCCAGTTCCGATAAAGGGAGTCCTAAGAATTTCCTTTATCAGGCTATTTATCTTCTTAAAAACGGTCTTGTCGCTCCTCGCCCAATTCTGATAATCCTCAAAGGCAGGCTGTGTAAATGAAACAATCACAGAGCCCCTTCCTCTATGCTAACGAGATTCTCACGATTTTTCAGTTCAGAGATGGACTCAAGCAGATGCTTTTTGTTCGCAGGGGAAGAAAGGAGGTAGTCTGTTTCATCTTCCACCTCGTGTATGTTGATTTCAATTTCCTTGTCTTTGAACATGGCCTGGATTGCGCGTATAAAATCAAGCGTAAGCTCTGAAGGTCTTACCGTATACGTGCTAGTCATAAATCAATTCCTCCAACAATAAACATAGGTTAGGCAGGTCAATTTGTCAAGAATATGCTTTTTTGACAAATTGCCTGTCGAAAACTAACGATGATTACAGAATAACACAGAAGAAACATTTATGTTACTCAAACTTCCCACATGAAAAAAGTGGATTAATTCATAAAAACAAGGCAGAATCCCCCTAAACATGGTATAATACATGTGACAAAACACCAGAAAGGATGAATCCAACCATGATCACTATAACCGAAACGAATGAGAATGAAAAGAGGATGATAGGCGCTTCCCTGAAAAAATTCTTCGACGATAACCTCTATAATCTTTTTTTCTTACTGGCAGGGCCATTTACACAATTTTTGTGACAGGCTCGTTTTTTGTGATAGGGTTTAATACTTTTCGCAAAAAGCTTAAGGCTTTTTTTATCACAAAAACGGAATCCTCCAGTCGAAGAGAATAACCTGCCGAGGAAAGCAGGACTTCTGTATCTTTTGCGCCTAGGTTCAGAATGACAGCGAATGTCATTATCGTTTCACGCTTGGGATTAACTTTTTCTGACCGTATCTTTGAGTATGCCTGTTTACTGATGCCGGCCTTCTTGTACAGGTCTACCTCACTCATGCCCCGATATTCCCGGTATGCGCGGAGAGTTTCAAAGAAATTACCTCCCGAATTTTTGATTTTGTTCCCATACAAAATTTCGGGACTTAATTCCTCTGGACCTTTGAATTGAGAATACTTATCACCAAAATGTTCTGTCAGAAGCCGTATGCCATTATATCCCCAATAATTAGTGCCTGCTGAAAAAGACTTTTTCAGCAGGCACTAATTATACCATACTACAGAGATAATATGGTATACAATCCAGAAAATTTTATGGCAGGCAGATCTTTTGTCTTTCAGGTTACAACTACCGGATATAGCTGCTGAACACCCGTACCCAGTAGGCTTCGGTGTCGTCATAGGCCCTGTTATAGCACCTGCCCCAGGCCACCTTCATGTCATGAGTCCCTGCGACCGTAAAGCTTGGTTCAACGGACCACCAGCCGTAGCCGGGCAGGTATATCTGGACAAACATGTGGTTCATCTTTTCGGTCTGCTGCTGGCACAGCCTGATGCTGAGGCTGTACTGCTTTTTCCACTTGATGCAGAATGCTGTCGCCTTGTCACAGCAGTTTACGATGCCGTTTCCGTCGTAGTCCCTGATTCCCTCCTGCTGGCATTTCTGCCATATCCAGTTTATCTGTACATCCACATCACTGGCGGCTTTTGTCATATATACGTCGTTGGGGGCCGAAGCCAGCGACGCCGTTGTGACTTGCCGGGTCGGCGTATACGATGACGAAGGTGAAGTGCTTTCTTCTGAAGCATAGTAATCGGTATAGTAACCGCTTGCATAGTTTAACTCCGTCGCGATGGATTTCATCATCGCCACGCAGGACGTAAGCAGCAGCACGGATGCTCCGATGCACCCTGTCCAGCCTGCACGAATGACCGTTCTTTTCTTCATACGCTATCCTCCTGTAGCCCGCTCCAGGCTACAAGAGGAGAATAGCATGGGAAGACGGCAACGGGGTAAACTGCCGGTTGACTTTTTACGGGGAAATTTGGTCTTGCTACCCGTGATTGCAAAAGCGAAGGAGCAAAGCCGTCCTCAATAAAAAAGGCGGGACAGTCTGCCCGCCGTGATAAGTTGAACCTGGGCCTTTCGACCAGCTCATTTATCTGAATATAAACCGATTGCTGCAAAATGGCAAGAAGGGTTTTAAACTTTTGATTACAAAAAAAGTCGAGCGAAGAGGACGAGAAGAAGGAGGATAACTCCTGCGATAACCCAAAGTGTTATGGCGAATGTTTTCACAGGCTTGATGATTTTCTGTCTTCTTTCAGATGCAACTTCTGAGGATGCCTGAGACAGCATTTTATCTACAAGCTTATCTTTAATCTCAGAGTCTTTTATTTCCCCGAGGTTATAATCATTAATCTTTTCAATAAACTTTTCTGCTACTTCCATATCAGGTTCACCTGCGACATCTTTACTCCAGCCATACAGTGAGAATGGCATTCTATCAGCCATGTAGCTCAAAACAAAAGGCTGTACGGAATCAAAACTGTCCCCGACGGATTCGAACTCTTTCATCTGTAGCTGCGACAGATTTGCATCGGTTTTATGAAACTGATTGTGGATTTTTTCCCAAAATAGTATTTCTTCGGCACTGAAGTCTGAATTCTCTGCCGAAAAAGATAATGACGGTGCGGGTTGATAAGCTGGCTTGTCAATCATGGGAATAACCCTGCACTTTATGAAGCTCTCCGCGAAAAGGTCAAATTCATCAGTGACATTGTATCTTTCGCCCATATTCTTAAAGAGCCCTGGACCTTCATGTATTAGTGTTCGTATGATTACATGGGAGTTTCTTTTTTGTGCGCTTATGTCAGACGCAAGGCTTTCCCCGCTGTCATAGAGGGCACGGAGGCGGGCGATGGCCTGTGTGTCCCCGTCTGTAATCATGCGGATGTACCTGACTGCGGCACGGAAGGGATTCTTCTGCACGCCACGTCCTTCCGCAAAACACTGGGCTACATTGAGGCTTGCTCCGGTAAATCCGTTCGCTTCTGCAGCACGGAATAAGGAAAATGCGGCTTCATCGCTTTTTTCAGTTCCAATTCCATTGGCATAGCAGCATGCGAGGGCGTACTGGGCGGCAGGGTGCTTCTGGGATGAAGCTTTTTCCAGCCAGCGGACGGCCTCATTGTAATCCTTGGGAGCTCCGTTCGTACCGGAGAAATAGCTGTCTCCTATCTGCCACGCAAGCTCGGCGGAAGGGGCTTCTTTTTCCTTTGCGAGCATGGCAGCCAGGGTTGTTTCAGCAATGACTGTACCAGCTTCTGAATGGGCATTTTTCCCTTCTGCACTAACCCGCTTCCCACAAGCAGAACAGAACGCGGCATCATCCTCAAGGGCTTTTCCGCAATATATGCAGTATATCATAGAACCTCCGTGGTGTGCTTCTTATATTCGCCACGTTTTTCGAATACCGCTCTCGCCAAGCAAATGGGCGACATTCTTTGATAACTCGCTGTCTCCGAGTGTTTCAACTTTCTTTGAAAGGCTTTCCATCGCCCGAATATCTTCCCATTTTTCTTCAATATTTTCATCTTCCATTTCAAACAAAGCCTTTATAACGAAAAACTCTTTTCCGTCAATCAATTCCTTCTCTATCCAGTTTTCTTCGAGTCTCCAATTTGCAACCCATTTTTCAGCTTCTCCTTTATCGATTCCCCGTTCGGTCAATTCATCGAGAGAAACTTTATCACCGACTTCCGGGTATTTTCCGAACATCTTATAAAACAAGGGTTCATCAGGATATCCAAGCTTATTGTAGCAGAGATTCCGTATAAAAACCTTCAATTCAGGAGAAAGAATCTTGTCAAGACAATCCATTGCAATGCCGTACGCCTTTTCTTTTTGGTCACACAAATACTTGAAGAAATCGCTGGCAGTCTCAAAATCTTTTTCGTCCAGCCGATTTTCAAATTTACGCTTCAACTCTTCCGTGTATTTGCTCATTATTCCTTCTACATTCATTTACGACACTCCTAATAACCAAATTTCCCAAGTAATCTATGCTTGCAAGTGTTCTCCTTACCAGAGTAATGATCACAGCAACCTAGTATGATAGTCTCCGAATTACCATCATTATCTTTTGAGTATTGATAGATTAATCTATTCTTTCTATCTATTCTTCTGGAATAGCATCCTTTATAATTGTTTTTTAACAATTCTGGATTTCCCTCACCACCGAGAGGTCCATTTCTCTGTATTGAAATTATCAATTGATTAATAAACTTGTATTTTTCTTTATCCTTCTTTAACCAATCTCTATAATCGCTAAAACCATTCTTGTCAAAAACGGTATAATCCATAGAACTCCTTCCAACCTCACCAATTATATATACTGCAATTCTTTAGTTTGCAAGACATGAACGAACAACTCGGAATCCCAACGGATTCTCATAATACCCCGGATTATCAGAACCAACTCCATCAGGAGGCTCATAACTACGATAATCAATACGATAGGTATCAAATTTCTCTATATACCTGCCATCATAGAATACGCGTCCCGTACAACTGCCACCTCTGACAACTTTATATAAACCTGCTACTGTTCCACAAGGATTTGACTGGGGCTTTGTCGGATACGAATCATACCAATCCCAGCACCATTCACACACATTTCCAGTCATATCATAAATTCCAAGTTCATTCGGAGCCTTCATCATGACATCATGAGTTCTTGCATCGTTATACCAAGCAACACCAGTTATATAATCGCTGCCACTGAAATCGGTATCAAGATAGCATTTAACACCACCCCTTGCCGCATATTCCCATTCTGCTTCCGTTGGAAGACGATAGCCATTGGCCTTGAAATCACAGGTATAACCTTTGTTTCGACTACCTCTGTAACAAGGTGTAAGTCCTTCTGCAAGACTTCTTCGAACACAATATTCTACTGCTTCATACCAAGTAACCCACTCCACAGGGGGATTCCGACCCTTGTAATAGCTTGATATAGAGCCCATTATGCTATAGTATTCAGCTTGTGTCACCTCGTGAATGCACATATAAAAACTGTCAACAGTTACATTATGGACAGGTTTTTCATCTTCATCTCCATTCTCACTGCCCATAGGAAACGTTCCGCCTTCTACAAAAACGAAGTCCCAACCGATGTTACTTTCTGCAAAAGCAGGAACAAAAAAAGAGATAAGAATGAAAATAACTGCAATTAGATTATTCTTTTTCATTTATCTACCACCTCTCTTGAAAGCAATGAGTTTTCTAACTACAGTATGAGTGTTTTCCGAGTCATCAGTTTCGATTCCATGTATACTAAGCATCCATATATACAGCCTTGTCAGGTGTGATGCAATAGTTTGTCCGCATGCCGTCCTAGTTGCCTTCTTCCATCGCATCGTCGAACAGATTTACTTTTCAAGCTTCCCCCCCATCGGTGTCAAACTGCGGGAGCTCCATCGAACCATCTTTACATATTACTCCATCAGTAGGAACGTTTTTGTTCCAATGCTTACCTTTTTCTATCTCTTCCCACTGCTTCTTTGTTCCTGTGTAGTTGATTTCTGAAAGTGATACACAGCCTGAAAACGCATTTTCACCTATCTTTATTACCCCTGTATTCATTGAGTATAAATCCTTTTTCGCAAATTCAGGTGCAGGAATTTCTATGGATTTGAGAGCCGTGCAACCATAAAATGCACAATCATCTATTATCTCTACGCTGCTTGGTATTACAACAGATTCAAGAGATGTACAGAAACCAAACGCAGAAAAATTTATCTTTTTAACCTTTTTAGGTATAACCACTGATACAAGAGATGTACAGTAAGAAAATGTTTCCCATTCAATTGATGTAATTCGACTTGGAAGCCTTATGGATTTCAAAGCCGAACAATCACTAAAAGCAAAGGATTCTATTATCGTGACACTATCAGGAATTTCAATTGACTTAAGCGAACTACACTCCTGAAATGCAGATTCCCCTATTTTTGTTACGCTAGCAGGAATGACAACAGATACAAGTGTTTTACAAGTCAAAAAAGTTTCTTCGCCTATTTCTTTAACACCATCAGGAATCACCAATGATACAGGAGGTGTACAACCTTTTTTTACAGAAACTAGCTTCTTCATATCATCAGAATACTCAATTCCATCTATAATTTTAGACATTTTCTCTATTCCTCCTTCTCTATGTTTAGGTTCGGTTTTGATTTTACGACATAATCTTGAATCAATTTGCAGGGGTTTCAACACAAAAATATCCTATCATTTCATTTTACTATTCAAATCCGCAAAAAACAAGGTTCCCTGCTGAATCTGTTGTTTTCTGAGTATGTTCCAAAAACTCACTGAAAAAACCGTGGAAGCATCCGGAAACAGGCTCGTTCCTCTAAACTGGAAACAAGCTTAACTTTTGACCCCTTTTTAAAAATTCTACGGTGTAACAGTGGCCAATCTACGGTGCAGATGCATCCAATCTGCACTGTACTTTCATGTAATCTGCGCCGTAGATTCAACGCATCTACAGCGTAGATTCTGCGCATTTGCAGCGTAGATTCGGCTCATGCATGCCGTACATGCAACCGGTCTGCACGGTAAACGCTCCAGTTCCATACCGGTCATGCCTTGCCCGCAGGCTGTGCGTCCGCATCTGTTCCCCCTACTTTCCGCCGTTGCGGAATTCTTTTGGGGAATCCAAATCGATGCAGCCGCTGCTTATATAGCCGAATACGACACAGTTCAGGTGGGGGAGCAGGTCCTTGTAATAGTCCCGGCCGCCGAAGATATAGAAGACCGTGTCCTTCAGGTCGTACTTCCCGCGCAGCTTAGCAAGGACCGTTTCTGCCCATTCCTTCTTGTATTCGGACGACTGGTGTCCCAGGTACATGTCGTAATAGGGAATCTCCTCGTCCTTGTCCAGCAGGTTGTATTTTGCGGACAGGATGTGAAAGTCTTCGCAGCCGAAACGGCTCTTGTACGCAGCCTTTGATTTTTTAAAGGTATTCCCCGTGTAGATGTCCTGCGACTTGAATTTCCTGTCCGGGCAGTCTGCTCCGAGTTTCTTCTTGCTGCAGGCGATTAATGCGATTTTCTTCATATGTGGTTTATCCTCCAGTTCCTTTTGTGCCGTTTTATTTGCTTGCCGTGCGGAGGGCACTGAGCTTTTTCCGTATGGGCTTTGCAAGGGGATGCTTGTTCTCCTGTATGTTCAGGAGCCTCAGATGTTCCGAAAGCAGCCGGCGTTCAATGTCATGCAGTTCCTCCTTCGCTTCCTCGGACTTTACGGGATGCCCGCTGTAGAACCATTCGGCGTACAGCCTGTCAACAAAAGAGTCCGTGCTTTCCTTGTCATACTGGTTATGGGCAATGATGCTTGCAAGGCTCTGGCGGAAGGTAGAAAGCGTTCCGTTCTTTACCTGCGTGGCGGTGTGCGGATCGTTCACGTGCCAGTTTAGCCGGTTCCGTACGGATTCCTTCACGGCGATGCCTACGTAGATGCAGAACATGCCGTCTTTTTCCTCAAGGGCCTGTCCCACTTCCGCAAAGCTGACGTTCAGCCCGTTCAGCAGGACGTCCAGTTCCGGTCTTTTTGCCCACCACTTGTAGTAGCCCGGCTTGTCCTCGACGGTGAGCAGGGCTTCTTTCTTCCTGAATTCACGTGCCTGTGTCATTGCTATGCTCCTCCTCTCTTGGTTTTCTGGTGAAAATGATGTTTATACGGCGTGGAAAACAGCACGGAGGATAAGAGCAGGGCAACTGCAATAGTTACACTGCGCTTTACCAAAACTGTGCCAGCCTCCCCACCTTCCAGAAAACCCAGAACATGAATATCCATCCTGCCACACCAATCACGCCAAGTATTGTTTCACCTATGTCTATAGGCGGCCGCATGGTTGACATGATATGCCTGTCAGCCCTGTCGTTAATCACCATCCGCTGGAATGGGTCAACGCTGTTCATCAGTGCATGGCCCTCAACCATATGGACATTCATTACACTCACGTGTACACTTGCCACGCTTCTTCCTGTCATGGCACATCACTTCGTTCCATGCCATCGCTTCAAGCTCTGCATTGGAAAGCGTATGACCGGCTCCCGATTCATGCATTTGAAGTACCCGTCCCATCTTTTTCCTCCTGTTCATCGTCCAGTGACTTCCCTGTATTCGTAGGGAAGTTTGATTGAATTATAACAGATAGCAGATGTAGTATAGCATATTGTCGCAGAAACGCAAGCTTTTATACCGTCCTGCCTGCTGTTATGCCCGAATCATAGCACGGGGAGGCCGCCCTGCGGTAAATTGCCGGTTGACTTTTTACGGAGGATCAGACTTTTTATCCCCAGAAAAGTGTATCAATGCAGGCAAATTATCCCTAGAAAAGTGTCATGATATGCTTGATTTATCCCCAGAAAAATGCTGTTTTGAGCTGTGAAGCGGATTTTATGCAGTCGCTTGCCGGAATGGAAGAACTCAAAGACAGCCCGAGTACCATCAGCTGGGGGCATAATACGATATGCATGGGAGGGGGTGACCCGCAGAAACATTTATTTCTGCGGGTCTTTTTTATGCTTGTACCACGAACTCAGCCTAAGGCCGCGAACTCAGCCTTGACCAGCTCCTGTATGCGGGCGGCTGCCTCGTCGAGCGGGACAAGCTCGGCCTCTGCCTCACGGCGCAGCTTGATCTCCACCTTGGGCAGGTTCTTGTCGCCGACGGTCACGCGGACGGGGAAGCCGATGAGGTCGGCATCGTTAAACTTGACGCCCGGCCGCTCGTCGCGGTCGTCGAGCAGGACTTCAACGCCGGCCGCCATAAGCTCCTCGTAGAGCTTGTCCGCGGCGTCCTTCATCGCGTCCTTGTACTTAATGGGAACGATGCAGACCGTCATGGGGGCAACGCTGACCGGCCAGATGATTCCCTTGTCGTCGTGGTTTGCCTCGATGATGCTGGCAAGCACGCGGTCAACGCCGATGCCGTAGCAGCCCATCGTCGGGACGGCCGCCTTGCCGTTCTTGTCCAGGTAGCTTACGCCCATGCTCTCGGTATACTTCTTGCCGAGCTTGAAGATGTGTCCCAGCTCGTTGCCTCTGGTCGTGTAGAACTTACCGCCGCAGACCGGGCAGGTGTCGCCCTCCTTCGCCGTGCGCACGTCCGCCTTGAGCCAGGGGCTATAGTCGCGGTCCGGTTCCACGTGCCTGATGTGGAATCCGTCCTTGCCCGCGCCGGTGATCGCGTCGTGCATGTCCTCGACGGACAGGTCCTGCAGGACGGGGCACCTGACGGTCAGGGGACCGACAAAGCCGTGTCCTGCTCCCGCCCACTTGCGCACCTCTTCGTCATCGGCAAGGCAGACCTCGCTCGCCTTAAGGGCGCCCGCGAGCTTTGCCTCGTTCACCTCAAGGTCGCCGCGGATGGCGACGCAGACGTAGGAGACCGGGTAGAAGGTGAGGTTTCCGTCCTTGACCGCCTTGAGCTCCTTGCCGCCGGGCGCGCTGCCCATGTCGAGTGTGGAGTTTATGACGCGGTAAATCAGCGATTTGATGAAGGTCTTGGGAGTCGCATTAAAGAACTTCTCCATGTCCTCAATCGAGAACACGTTGGGGGTCGCGACTTCCTCTACGGCAAGGTCGGTTTTGACCTGGGGCTTGCCGTCATTGCCCAGCGCCGGGTCGGGCTTGCAGGCGGCCTTCTCCACGTTGGCGGCATAATCGCAGCCGTGGCAGAGGATGAGCGTGTCGTCGCCGATGGAACTTTCCACCATGAACTCCTCGCTGCCGCTGCCGCCCATGCTGCCGGTGTCTGCCTTGACGACGATCACCTTGAGGCCCAGGCGCTTGAAGATTGCAAGGTAGGCGTCCGCATAGGCGCGGTAGGACTGGTCGAGCGACTCGTCATCGGCATTGAAGGTATAGCCGTCCATCATATTGAACTCACGGCCCCGCATGACCCCGTAGCGGGGGCGGATCTCGTCGCGGTACTTCGTGTTTATCTGGTAGCAGTTTATGGGAAGCTGCTTGTAGCTGGTCAGGCCCTGCGCCATGATCGCGGTAAAGGCCTCCTCCGCCGTCGGGGAGACGACCATGTCCTGCTCCTGCCGGTTCTTGGCGGTCAGCATCTGCGGGCCCATCGTGTCCCAGCGACCACTCGCTTTCCAGATTTCGCCGGGAACGATGACGGTGGGCTTGAATTCCAGCGCGCCGGACTTCTCCAGCTCCTGCTTGATGATTGCCTCGAGCTTGCGGTAGCTCTTGAGGCCGAGCGGCATGTATGTGTAAAGGCCGTTGCCCAGCTTGCGGATTAAGTCAGCCCTGAGCATGAGCTGCTGGCTTGCGATGGTCGCCTCCGCCGGGGCTTCCCTCAGCGTGCGAAGTGGAATCTGCGATACTTTCATAGGAAGGCATTATAGTGAAAAGGGGCGGGGCTTTCAACACAGGCCCGGCGCGCGTGTTTCCCCGTCCGGCCTTTTCCTCTTGTCAAAGGGGCTGCTTTGCGACTATATTTAGGGAGAGCAGCATTGTTCTGCTTTGCGTTTTTACGTTTATGATTTTACGGCGGTGCGGGCGGCCGCGCTTTCCCGGTTGCAGTCTGCAGGCTGCGGCTGGTACGGCAGGACTGCCCGCACGGACTACAGGAGGCATACGGTTTATGGATGAATATGCAAATATCGGGTACGCAGCTGAGCGCGAGAGCGCACAGAAGAAATTCCTGACGGGAACTTACGGCTGGATGGCCGTTGCCCTGCTCATCAGTGCGGCGTCGGCATTTGTTACGGCGAACAGCTACACCCTGCTCAAGCTCATCTTTACGGGCTGGCACTACTGGGTGCTGGTTATCGGCGAGCTTGCCCTGGTCTGGTGGCTGTCTGCGTCCATCCGCAGGATAAGCCTTGCGACGGCGGTGATCGGCTTCCTGGGCTATTCGGTGCTGAACGGCATGACGCTCGCGAGCATTTTCTTTGTCTATTCCCAGGAGTCGCTGACGGTTGTGTTCATCACCTGTGCAGCGATGTTTGCAGGTATGGCGCTCTACGGACTCAGGACGAAGAGCAACCTGTCCGGCTACGGGCAGTACCTGATTATGGCGGTCTGGGGCATCATCGTTGCGTCCCTGCTGAACATCCTGTTCAAGTCAAGCGGGCTCACGCTGATCATCTCGCTCGTGTCCGTCGCGGTCTTTGCGGGACTGACTGCCTACGACAGCCAGAAGCTGCTTGCCATCTCTGCACATGCCGACGACAGCGAGGCATACCGCAAGGTTTCCATCCTCGGTGCGCTGGAACTGTATCTTGACTTCATCAATATGTTCCTCGCCCTCCTGCGCATCTTCGGCAGGCGGCGCTAGAACTGAATGGACGCGTATAGAAGCACGGACCGGCGCTGGTGCTGGATAGATGCGTAGAAGCAGAGTCCGGCGCCGCAGGCTGCATGCTCATATCTGACTGAAGCAGTTTTCCGTCGGATTTCCGTGCCCGTAATACAGGGTCCGCTCTCCGAGTGCCCTGATTTTTTCGGCGCTGTTCCTGAGTGCTTCCAGATCCGTGTAGAGGTGCCCGGTTGCGGGGCATTTCCAGTTGTCGAGGGCGTCGCCGACGAGGAGGCTGCTTCCGGCAACATCGACGCCGACGGAACCCTTCGTGTGGCCCGGCAGTTCAATGATTTTCGCGTCCACTCCGTAGGGCGCAAGGTCGTCTCCTTCCCTGACGGTCACGAGCGTTTCGGGTTTTTTGACGCTCGTGTTCCGCAGGACCTTGAGCGACAGGCCGAGTACGACGCGGCCGACCAGCCCGTAGGACTTGAGGGGCTGCCGGTCAAAGCTTTCGAACAGTTCAAGGTCGGCCTCGTGCACGGCGACGGGAATGCCGAAGTGCTTCGCAAGCCGGGCAGCGTTTTCTGCATGGTCAAAGTGTACGTGCGTCAGGACAATGAGCTTCATCGCATACTCACTGCATGCAGCGAGTACCTTTTCGTAGCCTGCCGCACTGCAGGTGTCAACAAGGATGGCGTTGCAGGCTTTTCCGCCCTCCTTTTCGTCTTCCTGTGCATTTCCCTGTGCGACAATATAGCAGTTGTCCGTTCCGCACTGTATGCGGCGTATCGTGCATCCGGTCCGGTTCATGGCTTACTCCGTATTCCCAGGACGAACCAGCGGTATACGGGTATCCGTGAGATGAGTCCGTTCAGGAGATAGCCGCCGGTAAATCCTGCCAGCAGGCTCAGGGCGTACACGGCGGGCGCGGGAAGCAGGCCCGGTTTTCCGATGAAGAGCCCGACGGCAGAAATGCCCAGGTAATGGAATACGTACAGGCCGAAGCTCCGCCGGTGCATCCAGCGGGTAAAGCCCGTGCTGACGTCGCCGTATTTTGCCGTTCCGCCGATGATTGCAAGGCAGGCGGCATAGCCGTAGCTGATGAACAGGGGCGAGCGGTAGACCGGGTTGTCCGCATAGTTCCTGCCGAACGTGCGGAGGCAGAATGCCGTACCGAGTGCGAGGGCTGCTGCAAGGAAGAGGGGAAAGCACCTGCACAGGACAGCCGTTACTGCATCGTGGGACAGGACAAAGTAGCCGAGCAGGAAGACGAATCCGTAGAGACCGAAGCGGTACACGACGATGAGCGGCGTGTTCAATACCTGTGCGGCCCCGTAGACCGGCAGGAGCAGGGCGATGAGGAGGGGAAGGGCCGCCCGGTCACATGCCTTTCCGCAGGCCTGCCAGAGCCGGTCCTTTTCGAGCCCCCGCAGGGGCACGAGCAGGAGTGAAAAGACCCAGAGGATCTGAATGTACCAGAGGACGCCGATGCCGCTCAATACGGCGATGACGAACTTTGCGGCAGCCGGTATAGCCGGATTGCGTTCCAGGACGCCCGAAATCGAGGCATTGATGAAGCCCTGGATGAACTGGAAGGCAAGCAGGCCGAGCGTGGACGGTACGAGCAGCTTCCTCGTCCTGCTCCGTATGAATTCCCGGCCGGTATGCTTTTCCAGATACAGGCGGGAACTGATGCCCGACACCATGAACAGGAGCATCATGATCCAGGGGTAGACGATGTACTGGAACAGATCCTGATACTGCACGTCCAGATCCGTAATCCTGCCGACTACCCCGACAATGCCTTCCGCATTGTACATGTAGACGACGTGATACAGGACCACGATGACGACCGTTGCCCACCTGATGTTGTCCAGATAGTGCTTTCTCATGCCTTTTCTATGTTCTTGAAGTCAACCTGCTTGACTTCCCAGCGGTCGCCTGAGCGGGCGACGGTGAGCCAGACGTAATTGCCGTCGGCAAGGGGGCCGGGGTTTATGACGGTCGTTCCGCCGATTTTCGAACTGCCCGCGCTCTCGTGGATATGGCCGGTTACGACGGCGAGGGGCTTGTAGTCTTCAATGAACTTCCGCAGGCCGGCACTTCCGACGTGTGCACCGCTTTCTACCCGGTCGCAGTCCGTGTCCTTGGGCGGGTTGTGCATGATCGCGATGAGGTTGTTCCACTCGCCTTCGCCCTGCTGCGTCACGAGCGCAAGGTCGGAGACCAGTTCCTCATCCGTCCGCTCAAAGGGCGTTGCCCCGGAGAACTTGCTGCCGCCGCCGCTTCCGATGATGGAAAGCCCGTCGTGGCTTGCGAGTATCTTTTCCACCGAGATGTCGCGCTTTTCGAGTTCCGCAAGGAACGAAGGTTCGTCGCAGTTGCCGATGACCGCAAACAGGGAGTCGTGCATTGCGTGCAGCTTTTCCAGCGCGGGCAGGCCCGTTGCGCTTTCGCCGAACTTGGCAAAGTCTCCGGCGAAGAGGACAGCGTCGGCTTCCTTAAAAACAGCTTCCATTTTGTCCAGCACGTCCAGGTTGCCGTGCAGGTCGCTTATGACCAGAAATTTCATGTGCGGATTCCTCCTGTCTCTTTCAATTATTTGAATGCCTATCTAGAATGCCTTTTTCAGCACTGCCATCCGTTCAGCGGGCGAGAGCCTTTTTCAGTTCCGCCATCTGCTGCGGACTGCCGATCGTGATGCGCACGAAGTCTTCTATGCCCGGCGTGGCGAAATGGCGGATGAGGATGCCTGCATCGCGTGCCTGCTCATAGAGTTCCCTGCCGCTCATGCCGTCCTTGCGGGCAAAGACGAAGTTCGTCGTGCTGTCGATGACAAAGAAGCCCTGCTCCCGCAGGAAGGCGGTCAGCGATTCGCGCTCGCTTATAATCCGGCGGGCGTTTTGTGCATAGTAGCCTGCGGCCCGGCAGGAGGCAATGGCCGCCGTCTTGGCAACGAAGTCGACCGGGAAGTGGTTGAACGAGTTCTTGACACGGAAGACCGCCTGCACCAGCTCGGGATCGGCGACGATGTAGCCCAGCCGCATGCCTGCGAAGGAGAGGGACTTGCTGAATGTCCTGACGATGACGAGGTTCCTGTGGGTCTTGAGCAGGGGCAGGCAGCTTTCGCCGCCGAAGTCGCAGTAGGCTTCGTCAACCGCGACGACCTGTCCTGCCGGTGCGGCATTGAGCAGCGCTTCCACCTGGGAGCGCGTCAGGGCAAGCCCCGTCGGTGCGTTGGGGTTTGCAAAGATGATGCTGCTCTTCGTCCTGTTTGCGTGGGCGAGCATCGTGTCCGTGTCGAGCGTCCAGTCGGGGCGCAGGGGAACGCGGTCCATCGGTATCTGGTAGTAGCCGCAGTAAACCGGGTAAAAGCTGTAGGTGTGCTCGGGGAACACGAGCGGCCTGTCGGAGTCAAAGAAGCTGTAAAAGACGAAGCTCAGTACCTCGTCGCTGCCGTTTCCGCAGAAAATCATGTCCGGCGTAATCTCGAATCCCAGCTCGTCTTCCGGGGCAGGGGAACAGGCGCTGGTGGCAACGTCATTGGTTGCGCAGCAACCTGTGGAACATCGGGTGCGGGCAAGGACGCCGCCGGTCGCGTTGAGCATCCGGGCAATCTCCGTCCGCAGTTCCGTCACGTCCGGGTCAGGGTAGAGGCTGAGCTTTTCCGGATGGGAGGAAAGCGCGTCGTTAACTGCCGCAATGACGCTGGGGTGCGGCGGATAGGGGTTCTCGTTTGCGTTGAGCTTTATGTAGACACGGTCCGTCGGCTGTTCGCCGGGGACATAGGGGTGCAGGTTTTCGAGCCGTTTTAAAACAAATTCCATGCCCTTATTCTATAGAAAACAACAGGCATGGACAAGGGCAGGCGGGGCCGTCAGCATCGGCAGGCGGGGCAGGAATCCGGCGCTGTCCGCCGGTCGAACTGGGAGGCGTACCCGCGGCAATAACGCGCAGTCGGTGGCCGGAAGGTCCTCAGTCCGGCGTTGAAGCAGAGGGACAGGCTTCGGCAGGCCTACGGGCCGGCGTTCGGCCATTTTGTCCCGTCGGAAGCTGTTCTTGAGACCTGATACTCATATTAGTAACAGAAAAACGCCAAAAGTCCTTGACAGGCAGGAAAGGGAAATGCTATAAACAGTATACCTAGTAAACCACTGGTAAAATCAACAACCCCGATGCAGCGCGTCGGGGGATGAGACTATTGTCACGAATAACAAGGAGGCTTTTATGAAAAAACTGATGACCCTGACTGCCGCCGTTCTGGCTGCAGCCGCACTCTTTGCCGCGGAACCCAAATCCGGTGCAATTGACAAAAAGGCGTTTGATGCAATTGTTTCTTCCGGCGTCACTGCAAGCGATGCGGAGATCGCCGCAAGCGAATGGGCTTCTGCCGTCAGGAAGGCCGGCGTGCTCCGTGTCGGCGGAACCAGGACGAGTTACCTGTTCAGCCAGCTGGACGAGACGGACAACAAGGTCCGCGGCTTTGATGCCGGTCTGTACCAGCTGCTTGCCCGCTATATCCTTGGCGATGCATCCAAATACGAGCTGACCCAGGTCAATTCCAGTACCCGTGAGTCCGTCCTGCGTACGGATCAGGTAGACTGCGTGTTCGCCACCTATTCCATTACGCCTGCACGGCAGGAAGTCATTTCCTTTGCCGGTCCCTACTACGTGTCCAAACAGGCAATCCTCGTGAAGAACAAGTACAAGAAAATCAAGGGCGTTGCCGACCTCGCCGGAAAGACGGTCGCCACACAAGCAGGATCAACCGGTCCTGCACTGCTCAAGGAGTATGCACCCAAGGCAAAGATACAGGAATTCGCCACCGACCAGGAAGCCCGCACGGCGCTTGAGCAGGGCCGCGTGAACGCCTACGTCACCGACTATACCCTCCTGCTGAATGCAATGGTGAAGAACCCCGGGGCCTACCAGATCGCCGGGGACGTCTTTGGCCCCGAGGACAGCTACGGAATCGGCGTTCCGCTCGGATCCGATGCGGTTGCGTTCATCAACGGCTTCCTGAAGAAGATTGAGGCGGACGGAACCTGGGAAAAGCTGTGGAAGGTGTCGCTCGGTGACCGCACCGGCATAAAGACCGCTCCCAAGGCTCCCCAGCTGTAAGGGAATCCGGAACTGAGGCGGCGGGGCGTCCCCTGCTGCGGCAGCGGCGAAGTACGGTGATACGGAATGCCGGAGACCGCTGCTGCCTGGGAGGACGCCCTTTCCGCCTTGTTCCCGTGCCCGCTACCGACTGCCCTATGAGCATAGCGCAATTACTTTCAGAATACGGACTGGACTACCTCGTCAGCTATCTTACGACACTCCACCTGACCGCCCTTGCATTCGTGCTGGCGTTCGTGCTGGGAATTGCCATTACGGTCATGCGGATCTGCCCGGTAAAGCCCCTGCGCAGGTTCGGGGATTTTTACGTGCAGGTGTTCAGGAACATTCCGGGGGCTGCCCTCCTGATCCTGCTCGTCTACGCACTTCCCTACCTGAATCTCGTCCTGTCCTACTACCTCTGCCTCCTGATAGCCATTACCCTCATTCCCTCTGCGTTCATGTCCGAGCACCTTATTTCCGGCATCAACACGATTGACCGGGGGCAGGTGGAAGCCGCCCGTTCGCTCGGCCTGCGTTTCTTTCAGATTATACGGAAAATCATCATGCCGCAGGCTCTGCGGGCTACCGTCCTTCCCATGACGAACCTCCTCATTGCAACGATGCTGACGACTGCATTGGGGAGCCAGGTTCCGCTTGATCCGAGGGAACTGACGGGACTTGTTGCCCACATCAATACCTATGCCGTCGGCGGCATAAAGGCGTTCGTCATCACGGCCTTTTTTTACTGCCTGACGGCCTTCCTGATTGCCTTTGCCGGCAACAGGCTTGACCGGAAGGTAAGGAGGCTCGGATGAAGCGGGATACGGGCGTTCTGTCCGCGCTCTTTGAGGAACCGGGCCCGCGGACCCGGAAGAAGATTGCGTTCTATACGGTCCTCTCGCTGCTGCTGCTTGCCGTTGCCTTTGCGCTGCTGGTCCGGCAGTTCTACGAGACGGGGCAGCTTTCTTCCCGCTACTGGGACTTCTTCCTGCGGAAGACGACCTGGATCTTTTTGGGAAAGGGGCTCCTCGGTACCGTGTGCGTCGCACTCGTTGCCGTCTGCCTTACCCTCGCGATGGGCTTTCTGATGATGCTCGCCCGCGTCCGGGGGAACCGGGCCTGGGGCTTTGCCGGACGGCTCATGACGGACTTTACGCGCGGGGTGCCGACCCTGCTTTTCATCTATTTCTTCTTTTTCGTCACCCCTCAGCTGGGGATAAAGCTGTCCGCATTCTGGAAGATAACGCTGCCGGTTGCGATTTCGGCCAGCGGCTCCGTTGCCGAAGTACTGCGCGGCGGCGTGAACGCCGTACACCGGGGGCAGCGGGAGGCAGCCCTGTCACTCGGGCTGAGCGAAAACCGGACCTTCTTCAAGATCATTTTCCCGCAGGCCTTCGCATACGTCATTCCTTCCCTCATTTCGGAACTGGTCATCATCCTGAAGGACACGACCTTTGCCTACATTGTCTCCTTCAACGACCTGATGCAGAATGCGAGCGTCCTCATATCGAACTATGACGCACTCCTTTCCGTGTATCTTGTGGTCGCCGTCATATACATACTCATCAACTACCTGCTGAACAGGCTCTCGGTGGCTCTGGCGGGCACGAGGAGGTAATCATGGAAACACCGACAGCATCTGCGGCCCCGGCTGCGTCCGGAGCGTCAGCCGCAGCAGAGACAGCGGAAACACCGGTCATAGAACTGCGCCACTTGGACAGGCATTTCGGTTCCCTCCACGTCCTGAACGACGTGAGCCTGAAGGTATACCGGGGAGAAGTGGTTGCGGTCATCGGCCCGTCGGGATCAGGGAAATCAACCCTCTGCCGGACAATCAACCGGCTGGAAACGGTCGCATCCGGTGAAATCCTCATTGACGGCGAACCCCTTCCCCAGGAAGGAAAGGAACTTGCCCGGCTCCGTTCGGAGGTGGGCATGGTGTTCCAGTCCTTCAACCTCTTTGCCCACATGACGGTGCTGGACAACGTGATGCTTGCCCCGGTAGACGTGCTGAAGCGGAAGAAGAGCGAGGTCCGGGAAGAAGCGATGGAACTGCTGCGCCGGGTCGGTGTGGAAAGCGAGGCCGGCAAATATCCGCAGCAGCTTTCCGGCGGTCAGCAGCAGCGGGTTGCCATTGCCCGCTCGCTCATAATGCGGCCCAAGGCGATGCTTTTTGACGAGCCGACGAGTGCGCTTGATCCCGAGATGATCGGGGAAGTGCTCGCCGTCATCCGGGAACTGGCGGACGACGGCATGACGATGCTGATTGTCACGCACGAGATGGGCTTTGCAAAAGAAGTTGCCGACCGGATTGTGTTCATGGAAAAGGGGCGTGCCCTTGCTGACGAACGGACGGCGGATTTCTTTGAAAAGCAGACGAACCCGAGAATCCTGTCCTTCCTGAGCAAGATAGAGGGCGTCTGACGGCCTAGCTGCGGGCGATCAGCGAAACGATATAGTCAAAGAAGGGGCCGTCCAGCGCTTCCGGGTGCCACTGGACGGCGAGGATCCGGTCCCCTTCAATGCCTTCTACGATGCCGTCTTCCGAGACGGCGCTTGCCCGGAGTCCTTCTCCCAGTTTCTTTATGCCCTGATGGTGCAGGCTGTTTACGCAGATGCTTTCAGATCCGTATGCCTCTTGCAGGCGGGAGCCTCCTGCAAGCTTGACCTTGTGGACGCCCTCGTAGGGCGAGTCCTTGCGCATGTGGACGATGGAACCGGGACGTTCCTGTGCGATGTCCTGATAGAGTGAGCCGCCGAGCGCGACGTTGATGCCCTGAAATCCCCGGCAGATGCCGAACAGCCACTTTCCCATCCGGCGGGCCGTTTTGATGAGGGCCATCTGGTAGCTGTCCATCTTTGCGAGCGGACATTCCGTACAGGTTTTCTTTGCTTCATGGTAGTATGCCGGATCAAGGTCCATGCCGCCGGGAATCAGTACGGCGGAAAAGGGGGCAAGGAGTTCTTCAATGCGGTCCTCGGACAGATAGGGGAGTATGACGGGCAGGGCACCGGCTTCCGCCAGCCGCCGCGGATAGGCTTCGTTCAGGAAACACTCGTTATAGTTCCATACGATGTTTGCGTCGGGCCTCCTGAGCAGCCCCGCAACCGCAACCAATGCTTTCATGACGGCAGACAGTATAGCGCAAAACGCAGAAGCCGACAACGGGCCGCAGACGCACCGGGCCATGCGGCGGCGGGGCGGTCCTGCGCCGGGACCTGTCCTCCACAGACGGTGACGGACGCTTCATTTCCCTATGGCGGTTTTTTTCATCATGTGCTATAATTGAACCATTATGAACGGACCTTCTCAAATAGCACAGAACTATGTTAACGTCGGCGTCGGAAAAACCCGTTACGGCTTGCTCAAGACCTTCTCGCTCGGCATTATGGCGGGCGCATTCATAGCGATGGGAGCGCTCGGAAGCACGATCGGTTCCGTGGGGATCCAGCCTGCGGGCCTGTCCCGGGTTGTCAGCGCGCTGATTTTCCCGATCGGCCTCGTGCTCGTCCTCTGCGCGGGAGGAGAGCTGTTCACCGGCAACTCCCTCGTCCTCATTCCGGTCCTTGAAAAGCGGATAAAGCTCTCTGACATGCTGAAGAACTGGGGGCTCGCATACGCAGGGAACCTCGTGGGCAGCATCGTCATTGCCGAACTGGTCGTCCTGAGCGGTACGCTCAACCTGTACCCCGACCTTGCGCCTGCCGTCGTGCGGACTGCCGCTTCAAAATGCAGCATTTCCGTCCATGCGGCCCTCATCAAGGGCGTCCTGTGTAACTTCATGGTCTGCCTTGCGGTCTGGACCTCCTTCGGCGCAAATGAGATGTCGGGCAAGATAAAGGCCTGCTACCTGCCGATTTTCCTCTTTGTCCTCTGCGGATTTGAGCACTGCGTTGCAAACATGTACTTCATTCCGGTCGGCATCTTTACGAGCTACGTCCATCCCGAGATTGCAGAAGCGGTGGGAGCTGCCGGTCTGGGCTGGTTCAACTTCCTGCTGCGGAATCTCATTCCCGTCACGATCGGCAACATCGTCGGCGGCGGTGTCTGTGTCGGCTGCGTGTACTGGGCAGCGTACCTTAAGAAGAAATGAGCGGAAAGTCCCGGAAAAAGAGCGGCGACATCGCAGCGGGCATAGTCCTGCTGTTCCTTATCAGCTTCCTTTCCGGGCGAATTTTCTGTGCAGGCTGGGATGAGTTCAGCGCCAGGACCGAATTCATCGGCGTTTCCCAGCCTGCATGCGAGCTGGTTGACGTTGACCGGACGAGGGCTGCCCTTGTTCCGGGCGGAAGCATGGTCGCAGAGCCGCCCTCCCTGTGGGCGGCGGATTCCCCCCTTTCGGCAGAGGCCGGGGGGCGTCTGGACATCCGCTGCCTCGCCTATTTTCAGCGGGCCTATCCCGACGTCAACTTTGCCCGGAGCTGGGATCCGCTGCTGGAGGACTGGCTTATTACGCTGACGGTTCCCGCAGACGGCAGGGGCAGTAAGGTCAGGACGACGGACCTGTACTGGGTCGGCGGTGCCCTGATTCCTGCGGACGAACTGGCCAATGCGGACAGCTACCGGCCCGTCTTCTATGACTACCCGAAGGAACTTGCCGATCCTGCTGCCATGACGGAAGAGGAACGGGAGGCTATCCGCCGCTATTCTTCTGCGGAAAACCGCAGGAACGGAGCGGGAACGTCCATGTTTTTCTTTGACTTCCTCTATCAGTCCGACACGCGCGGCCATCTTGAAGCCCACCTGACCAGCATTTCCTTTCTGAAGCACCGGGCAAACGTGCACGAGCGGATGACCGGTCCCCTTGCCCGCGTGGAAAAGAGGATTCTTGACCTTGCCGACCGGGACAGGGAGGTTGCGGCTTTTCTTGCCGGCATCAAGTCCAACGATTCCTACCTCTGGCGCATCATCGCCGGAACCAAACGGAAATCCTTCCATTCCCTTGGCATCGCGGTTGACGTGCTGCCCAAAAGTCAGGGCGGCAAGCAGATTTTCTGGAGCTGGGCAAAGGACAAGCACCCCAATGACTGGATGCTCATTCCCCTCAGGCGGCGCTGGATGCCGCCCGTTTCCGTCATCGAAGCATTCGAGGCGGAAGGCTTCATCTGGGGCGGCAAGTGGGCCATCTGGGACAACATGCACTTTGAGTACCGCCCGGAGCTGATTGAGTATAACTTCAGGCGCTGAAGCGGGTTTCGTGTAATATAGCTATGGAAGACGAGTTTTTTCCCGAGTTCAAGGCACTCATTGCCGCCATGCTCGACAACATCACGCCCCGCTACACCCCCCTTACCCAGCTGGCCCGCTGGCAGCTCATCAAGCTCGTCGCCATTGCCGTCATTGCCCTCCTGGTCCTGTACGGTGCGTTCAGACTGTTCGTGTACCTCCGCATGCGGAAGAAGGACCGGCGGCGGCTGGCGCAGTTCCGGCAGATTCTCGCGGACGTGGAAGGCATCCTGTGCGGTCCAACGGACGTGGCGGCAGCCAGGGGCGGCAGTCCGGCGGCCGAGGATGTCAGTTCCTCGGGCGGTTCGGCCGGAGGCGGTACAGGCGGGTCTGTCCCGGATAAGGCCCCATCCTTTGTCCGCCAGTGCGCCGCCCTGGGCGAACAGATTGACCGCCACACGAACCGGCCCATGAACTCCAGGCTCGTTGCCATGCTTTCCTGGCGCATCGCCTGCGGAACGAAAATGAATGCGGAACAGGCCGCCATCTGCTTCTGCAGTGCCCTCACCGCCGATATCGGCCTGCTGGACCTGCCGCGCTCCCTTTTCTTCCGCGAACACCTGACGAAGAAGGAACGGAAGCTGCTCAGGACCCAGGTACAGCGCGCCGTCGGTTCCATCAGTTCCGTCGGCTTCATTCCTGTCGCCTACCTGCCCTTCTTCATCGGGAGCTGCCTGTACCGGCGGGAAAACTATGACGGTTCAGGCTACCCGGAAGGCCTTGCCGGCAGCGCCATCCCTGTCCTTGCCCGCATTGTCCGTGCGGTGGAAGACTACACCGCCATGACTGAGTGGCGTGTGTACGGGCACATTGCCCCCCTCTCCCCGCGGGCCGCCGTGCGGGAACTGAAAAAATCGGCCGGCATCTATGACCAGCGGATTGTCAGCATCATTGAAAAACTCGTATGAAATACGGTAGAATCAGGATAAGCGTTCTGAAAATGAATGCTGAGTTTACGTGCGGAGGCTGCAGGCCTTCGTGAGCCGGCAGCATACCGGTTCAGGGGAATTGTATGTGCGGAATCGTTGGATATATCGGAGTTAAGGATGTAACGCCCGTCCTGATTGACGGGCTCAAGAAGCTCGAATACCGGGGCTACGACAGTGCAGGTATTGCGGTCTACGACGGCCAGGACATCCTTGTGCGCAAGGTCAAGGGTGCCATCAAGTTCCTTGAGGAAAAGCTTGCCAAGGAGACGGTGCGCGGCTGCCTGGGAATCGGCCACACGCGCTGGGCAACCCACGGGGAACCGAGCGACGTCAATGCGCACCCCCAGGTGAACGAAAGCGGCAGCATCGCCGTCGTGCACAACGGCATCATCGAAAACTACCTGCCCCTCAAGTCCTGGCTGCAGGGCAAGGGCATTGTCTTCCGCAGTCAGACCGACACCGAGGTCATCGCCCATCTGGTCAACTACTACTACGAGAAGGACCGGGACATCTTCAAGGCAGTTCAGAAGAGCCTTGAACGGCTCGAAGGCAGCTACGCCCTCGGCGTCATCTGCAAGGACTTCCCCGACCGCATCATCGCGGCCCGCAAGGAAAGCCCCCTCATCGTGGGCCTGGGCACGGGCGAAAACTTCATTGCAAGCGACGTGCCCGCCGTGCTCCCCTATACGCGGGAAGTCTACTTCCTGGACCAGAAGCAGCTCGCCGTCCTGTATGCCGACCACGTGGACCTCTTTGACGGGAACGGCAACAAGGTCATCAAGACCCCCTATCATGTGGACTGGGACCTTTCTTCCGCCGAGAAGGGCGGCTGGGAGCACTTCATGCTCAAGGAAATCCACGAGCAGCCCAAGGCCCTGACCGATACCATGCGGCCCCGCTTCGTCAAGGGGGCGGACGGCAAAATCGCCGACATCGCATTTGAGGAAATCAGGAAGAACGACGAGGACTTCTGGAAGAATGCCCGCCGCATCGTCATCACGGCCTGCGGAACTGCCTACCATGCGGGCATCGTCGCCAAGTACGCCTTCGAGAAGTTTGCCCGCATCCCGGTCGTCGTGGACGTGGCGAGCGAGTTCCGCTACCGGAACCCGATCCTGAACAAGGATGACGTGTTCATCGTCATAAGCCAGTCGGGCGAAACTGCCGACACCCTTGCCGCCCTGCGCCTTGCCAAGGCGGCGGGCGTACACGTCATCGCGATAACGAACTGCGTCGGTTCGACGGTAAGCCGCGAGGCGGACGACATCGTGTACACCTGGGCGGGGCCGGAAATCGCGGTCGCTTCGACGAAGGCCTACACGACCCAGCTTGCCTGCCTGTACATGCTCGCCCTCAAGAGCGCGCACATCCGGGGCATCCTTCCCGACGGGGAGTACGCGCGGCTCCTGGGAGAACTTGCTGCCCTGCCCGACAAGGTCCAGAAGATACTGGAAGACAAGGCGGTCATCCAGAAGTTCGTGGCGCATCACTTCAACAAGGACAAGGTTTTCTTCATCGGCCGTCAGTTTGACAGCGCGACGAGCCTTGAGTGCGCGCTCAAGCTCAAGGAAGTGTCCTACATGCACTCGGAGGCCTTTGCCGCCGGCGAGCTCAAGCACGGGCCGATCGCCCTCATGGATCCTGCAACGCTCGTCGTTGCAACCGCAACGCAGGAAGAGATGTACGAGAAGCTGGCGAGCAACATCGTCGAAGTCAAGACGCGCGGGGCGGCAACGCTCGTCATCACGCAGGACACGACGGGGGCATTCAAGGAGGCCGCAGACGAAACCTTCATCATTCCGGCCTGCGACAGTGCCCTTGCACCGGTTCTTTCCATCGTACCCGCCCAGCTCTTTGCCTACTACTGTGCGGTATTGAGGGGCAACGACCCCGATAAGCCGCGGAACCTCGCAAAGTCGGTCACGGTAGAGTAAGGCAGGGGAACCGGCCGGCGGGTAGGGGTGGAGGGCGTTTTGCGTCCCCTGCCCGCCGCTCGGCAAGCCCACTGTTCCGACAGGGACGTGTCCTGCGGGTTTCCCTTGTCTTTTCCCGAATCCGCTGTTATACTGAATAAAATTTCAGTGAAAACTTTTTCAGTATAGGGAACCTCGAAAAAACTCAGTTTTTCGAGGTATGGGGTGCGTATGTTTATAGGCAGGAAAAAGGAGCTTTCGGCGCTGCGGGGGCAGTTTGCGTCCTCCAAAAAGACGGCCGTGCTCGTGTACGGTAAGCGGCGGATAGGGAAGTCGACCCTCATACAGGAAGCCGCGAGGGGCTTTGACGGGACGGTGATAAGTCACCTGTGCTCCAAGACGACCTACAAGGGGAACCTCGACCTTCTGTGCAGGAGCGTGTGCGTCTCGCTGGGGCTTCCGTCAGCCTCGTTCGCGACGATATTCGACCTGTTCGACTTCCTCAAGGCGCAGGGAAGGCGTATCCTCCTTGTCATTGACGAATACCAGTACTTCAAGCAGTCCTCCAGGGACACCTCCATAGACTCCTCCATGCAGATACTGATCGATTCCCTGCCGGAGAACATCAAGCTTGTCCTCTGCGGTTCCTACATTTCCATCATGAAGGAACTGCTGACGGAATCCAATCCGCTCTTCGGCCGCTTTACGCTGACCCTGCGGCTGGAGGAGTTCGATTATTACGAAGCCGCGCTCTTCTACCCGGAACTTGCGGAACGGGATAAAATCGCCTTCTACGCGGTGTTCGGAGGCTCGCCCTACGTGCTTTCCAGCATCGACGCGGGGAAGAGCCTTTCGGAGAACATAACTGCCCTGCTGATAAACCAGAACAGCCTGCTCCGCACCTACATAGAGAACGTCATGCTCAGCGAGATACAGCAGACCTTTGATGTCCGCGTGTTCGAGGTAATCGGCAATGGCAAGCGGCGCTATTCGGAAATCGTCGCGGCCCTGGGGAACGGAGACAACGGGCTTCTGGACAAGCAGCTCAAGAACCTCATCGCGATGGACTCGCTTGCAAAGCTTGCCCCCGTGAACAGACCCGATGACAAGAAACGGCAGTTTTACGAGATAAAGGACAACCTGATGCGCTTCTACTTTTCCTATGTGTTCGGGAACGACAGCCTTATTTCAAAGTTCGGAGAGGAATATTTTTTCAGGACATACATCAAGAAAAGCCTTGCGACCTTCATCAGCTATCGCTTTGAGGGCATGGTGCAGCAGTATTTCATGCGGCTCGTGCGGGGCGGCAGGCTTGAGGGCGTGCTTGATGTCGGCTCCTACTGGTATGATGACAAGGCAAGCCGGAAGAACGGACAGTTTGACTGCGTCCTGAAAATGGCGGACGGCTATGACTTCTATGAGGTAAAGTATTATGCCTCGCCCATGCAGGAAGCGGAGTGCAGGCGTGAGGAGGAACAGGTGCGGAAGCTTGCCGAGCTGGACTGCCGGAACGTAGGCTTTCTGTGCAGTTCCGGCTTTGCCTTTGCTGGCGGAGCCTATACCCTGCTTACTGCCCGGGACCTGTACGCCCCGGGACTGTGAGTCAGTTTGCGATAATCTTGTCGATGATATTGTTTATGCTGGATTTGAGCTCGCTCTTGATGTCGGCATTTGACCGCGAGCTGTCGCGGAGGAACAAATCTGCAGGGTGAACTCCCAGTGCCTCTGCGAATTTCTCGATGGTATCGAATGACGGCTTTACCCGCCCCGCCTCGATGTTCCCGATGAGGGAGTTTGAGCAGTCCGCCTGTACGGCAAGGTCCAGCTGCGAATAACCCTTCTTTTCACGGTAGAACTTAAGGTTCATCCGAAAATCATCAAAAACTGAGTGCATACCTCTATTCTAAGGAAGTAAAACAGGGAAATTTATCTTGACAGGAAGTGAAAGCGCTAATATACTTCTTTAAAAGAAAGAAAACACCTTTTTCACTTATGCAGAAGAAGTGCGAAATGGGATGAGTAAGTCGTCTCTAGGCGACTTATTTTGAGTTAACAAAGCCAGATTAAAAAAGGAGCTGTTTATGAATCTTTTGCTATTCATTGTCCAGGCAATATGGGGCATTGAAGCATTCCCGAACGTATTCGCTGTGGTAGCGGTGCTGAATATCATAGTTTGTATTATTGTAGGCCTACTAGAAGGCGGTTTTGGGTTCCTCGGTGTAGCATTTAATATTATTCTGTGGATTATTTTTGCACATACAGGCTATCCAATAAAACCCATGTTGTGGTGTTATCTGATTGCTTCAATTGTAGGACTGCAACCCCTCGATGCCGTAGCAAATATCATAGGTATGATTCTTTTCTATAATTGTTGCTTCTAGCCGTAAAGGTGGTAACCTGATGAAGAAATTCTTGTCCCTGACGCTGTTTTCCCTTTTCTCCTGTTTTCTTTTTGCGGCGGAGCCGACCCCTGGGCAGAAACAAGCTGTTTTCATGATGAACTATGCCCAGTATGTCACATATAAGCTCTTAACCTACAATAATATCCTTGCCCTTGAAGAAGAATATAAGAACCTCAAGGACAATATGAATTTTGAAACGATCAAGGATGAGGATAGCATTGATACAATAAATCGTCTCATGGACTCAATCCATAATGAGAGGAAGAATCATAAAAACCGGGAAAGGCTGGAGCAGTCCGTCGAGCGCAGGATGAACAAAGCCCTGTTCAATTCCATCCCGCAGGTTACGACCATCGTGAGCGGAAGACTTGATCCGCTTTCGCTTGCGGTAAACGCCGCACGAACGGCAGGCGGAATTTTCGTGAGCTACCAGCAGTACAAGGAACAGCTTTCCGAAGAATACGACGCGAAGATGTTTGAGTATGAGACTTTGACAGACGATTTCCTCAATAACATTTACAAGGACTTGAATACGTATACTTATGGGTTGGTGCAGAAATATGAAATTCCTGATGAGTGGAGGCTCAATGAAACGGAATTAAAGAAGATATTCGAGTATCTGAAAGATACTAACCGCCAAAGGGCCTATACAAACCTAAAAAACATGAGCACAGACCGATTCGTGCAGCATTTTCCGATGTTCTGGTATCATCTTGCAAAGCTTGCCCATGAGACGGAAGATGAATCGGCGGCATTACGGTATTATGCGCGGTTTGAAAACGAGAATATAGAAATCTTTAGGTACGATACGACCGCCGTGGATGCATATAAAGGAGAAATATCCCTTCTTCTGAAAAATCCGGGCAGTCCCAGAAGCGAGATAATTTCAAAGCTTAGCTTCATCGAAAGAAATAAAACATCATGGAATGACTATTATTTTTGTGCCCTTGTATATGCACAGCTGCGGGATACGCAAAATGCGAAACGACTTTTGGAGAGAAACATAAGCGAGCTTTCAAGCAGCGTGGACCAACAGTTCTTGGAAGGTGCATACCTGGACAAGATTCTGAATGAGGGTGGTGGAAGCAAGAAATCATCAGGTTTTTTTGGTCTTTTTGGCGGTGATAAAAAAAATCCCGATGAAGGGAGCTCTGCTTTTGAGTCTGCCGGAAGTTCAGATTATGACGGGCTTGAGCTGAGCCGTGCATTATTGAAGAAGTTGGGTGACGATGAAAATATTTCTGTTCAATCGATTGAAGATCAATATAAAAGAAACACACAAAGCGTCAATGAAATTCTTTGGTGGTTCGGCGTAACCCCTGCCTCCTATGTAATAAAGAATTCGGCGAAAGATATAAGGGAAGTTCTTGTGACGATGAAGGTTTTCTCGGAGAAGTCCTGTCAGGTGGATTTGAAAATTCCCCTTCAGTGGGTAATGAGCTCCAATACTGATTTACAAGCCATATTCCTTAAGCCGGGATCTAGCGAGCCGGTCGTGATTCCTTTGCATATTGACGAGAAGGAGACCCAGAAATTAAAGAAAGCAAAGGCAAGCCTCAGCCCCAAAAATACGATTCTCTATTATACAACAGGTGAATTCAACCTGAACTGGAAAAAGGAAGGTTATAGCTTTTCCTGCATTCTCTTAAACCATCCAATTTATCCGGTTCAATTTGTGTATCCGATAGAGATAAACAAACCGAAAAAGAATGTTCAGCCGAACGTCATCTACGTTGACGGAAAGAGATATGATCTGTAAGCTCCCGAAAAGGCTTTTGGCAGGAATTTTTATCTTCATCTCCGTCTTTTCTGCTTTTGCGAAAGATGGAGATGAGCATGAGAAAGATCAGTTGAGGGTTCTCGGTTTATGGAATGACTCGAAAGGTTCAGAATGGTTTGGGAAGAAGAAAAATAAGAAAAACCGTGAAATCATGCGGCCTCTTCTTGTTTTGTACAATGATATGATTGACGACCCTTCGGATAATAAGAATGAAGATGTTCATCAGAGCGCCTTCTATAAAAAATATTTTCGCAAGGGTGAAGACAGGGAGTTTTATAGTCGTATCAAAGAAAAATTTCCCGGTTTTTCCTGGGGGAAGTATACCCATCGCCTTTTTTACCATTGGGGATTTGAGTATGGTGATCCGGCAAATCAGGACAAGCTCCGGATTCAATTTTATAAAAAGCTGCCGGATGCGACGGAAGAAGAGTGGAATGCCTTTCTAACACTGATTCAAGAGGAGCAGGGGAAGAGAAACAAGAAAACCATTAATGCCACAGATGAGTTTTTCGGACTTGCTGGAGACAAAACTTTTGCACGGGGAATTGCAGGAATTTGTTATTATACTCATTTGCTGGGCGACCATGTCGTTCATGCGGAAAAGAGTTCCGAATCTGCAGAGGCAGTCCTTTCATCGAAGTTTATTGCGAAAAACATTGACAGGTATGTGAAGGATTTGGCGACACATGGAAACCAGAAAGAGTTTCAGAGGTATAAAGAGTATCATGACAAAGTGAATTCCACTGTCTTTGAAAACGATGAGCAATATGCTCAGGCGATGATTGATATGCTTGTGGAATACGTTCCGCAGTTGCTTAAGCGGAATTTGCCAGAGACTTTTAAGAATCTGAATCTTGAATTCGTGAAATGACAATCATGCCATATCCTTCTTTAATGAGCGGAATGTCCGTATGTCCTGTATCACCTTCGGCACGGTAATTTGAATCATCGCATATTCCATAATCAGTCGTTGCCATGAGTGTACCGCAACGGGCGGCTTTTTTCGAGCTTGCAGGGCACTCAGATCACCGGGGAAGTCGTGGCCGACATCCGGCTGCTACTGAACGCCGCGCTGGACAAATGGCTATGAATTCTGGTTTTCTTCTCAATAACTGGATTTTGTATTCCCATGCCGTGTCAGGCACCCATTCTCTTTCAGCCAGTCGATGTTCTTCTCATGAGGCTGCAATATCCGAATTCCTTGCTTTCAATAAGGTCATATTTGTCCGGGCCGCTGTAGCGGGCACCGGAAACAATCAGATGGATTATGTCCTTCACGGTGGCCGTCACAGCAGGAAGTCTTCGACGTTTCCGGGGCTTATGACGCTGAACTTCGCGTCAGGATATGCGCGTGAGAAAGTCAGGGGCAGCCGTGCTTTTTGCGCCGCAGCATCGGACCACTTGCATTCATACGCATGCAGCGTTCCGTCCTGTTCTTCCAGATAGTCTATCTCCTGCTGTTCTTTGGTACGCCAGAACCAGCTGTTCGTCCACTTTGCAGTATAAGCATTCAGTTTTACCCGTTCGGAAATCAGGTAGTTCTCCCACAACGCACCGACATCCCTTCTTTTTTCGATGGGAGAGAAATCTGCTATGACCGCATTGCGGATGCCGTTATCATAGAAATAGACCTTCCTGCTGTTTTTCAGTTCATTGCGCAGGTTCCGGCTGAAAGTGGAGAGTCTGAAAATGATGAACGCCTGTTCCAGAACCGTTATGTAGTGTTCTACGGTTTTTGCATCCATTGCGCAGGTCTGGGCCAGCTCGCTGTATGACACCTGCGAGCCAAGCTGCCATGCCAGTGCCTGAAGCAGTTTTACCAGCTTGTCGGAGCGGCGGATTTTCTCGAACGAAAGGATGTCCTTGTACAGGTAGCTCTGCGACAGTTCCTTCAGCACGGCTACTTCCCTGCCTTCGGATGTAACGACTTCCGGGTATGAGCCGAATACGAGCCTGTGCGGAAGCATCCGTTTTTCCGTGAGAAGGTCCGTATGTGATACAAGTTCCTTGAAGCTGAGCGGGAACAGGCGGAACTCCCGCTTGCGTCCGGTAAGCGGTTCATTGACACTGTTCGCCAGATCAAAGGAGGAACTGCCGGTTGCGATAATCTGTATGTCCGGGAGCGAATCTGCAAGGACTTTGAGTCTGAGCCCAATGTCGGAAATGCGCTGAGCTTCATCGATGACGACGGTTTTCTTTTCGCCGATGTATGCCTTGAACCGCTGGGCGGAAAGCTTTGCAAACAGTTCCTGTACATCAAGTTCATCACCGTTGAACCAGATAACAGAATCCGTGTGTCTGTCAAAGAGGGATTTGAGCAGTGTTGTCTTTCCTGTCTGCCGTGCCCCGGACAGAATGATGACTTTTTTTGCATGCAGCGATGATTCGATAAGTCCTGTGCAGAGCCGTTGTATCATGATGTGCCTCCGGGGCTGTGCAAAAGCCGATTCCTTTTGAACCTGCCTCTTCCTGTTTCAGTATACAACTTTTCAGGAATATAATCCAGAAAAATCTAGTCTTTTGCGGATTATACTCCTGAAAAGTCAGAAAACTGCCTGTCTGGACTTTTGCAACTGCTTCCTATATACTTTTCACTCATGGAACAGTACAAGAAAGACTTTATAGAATTCATGCTCTCCTGCGGAGTGCTCAAGTTCGGTTCGTTCACGCTCAAGAGCGGCAGGCAATCCCCCTTCTTCATGAACGCCGGCGGCTACGTGACCGGTGGCCAGCTCAGGAAGCTCGGTGAGTTTTACGCCCGCGCCGTCCACGACAACTTCGGCGACGGGATGGACGTGTTCTTCGGCCCTGCCTATAAGGGCATCCCGCTCGCGGTCTGCACCGCGGAAGCTTACAGCGAGCTGTACGGGAAGGAAATCCGCTACTGCTCCAACCGTAAGGAAGCGAAGGACCACGGGGCAGACAAGGGCATGCTCCTCGGCAGCCCCCTGAACGACGGGGACCGGGTCGTCATCATCGAGGACGTGACTACCTCAGGCAAATCAATCGAAGAGACCTACCCCCTCATCACGGCGCAGGCCAAGGTGCAGGTTGTCGGTGAAATCGTGAGCTTGGACCGCATGGAGCGGGCGGCTGCCGACAATCCCAAGTCAGCCCTCCAGACCATCAGCGATACATACGGCTTCCCCGCCCGCGCCATCGTTACGATGCGTGAGGTCATGGACTGCCTTGACGATGCGGTGCTGACTCCCGAAATACGGACGGCGCTGGATGCCTACTATGCAGAATGGGGCGCACGGTAAGCGTATGCAGGAGCAGAATAAGTTTAACACCACTGCCCGGGACTCCCAGGCGGAAGCGTTCGAGCGGCAGCTTGAGGAGCGGATTTCCGCCATGGAGCAGCCCGGCTACGATTTTCCCGCCCGCTTCGGCAGAAAGGACTATATTGCCGTTGCCATAGTTGCGGCGGTATGCCTGGTGCTTATCGTCATGGGAGGTACGCTGTGAGCGGAACGGAAAAGAATACTGCAGAAAAGAATACTGCGGCAGGGAATACCGCCGCTGGTGGCCCTAGGGCGGGCACCGCACACACAGCTGCCGCCACGGGCACCGCAAGCACTAACGCCGCGGGCAATGCCGCCGTCGAACGCGAGGCGATGTTCGGCGTGCTCCCCGTCATGGCAAAGGAAAAGCTCTACGGATTCCTTGACGCCTTCCTTGTCCTCTCCGGCTACTGCATCGCGACCTGGAGCTACACGCAGGGCTCCTACCTTGCGACGCTCGTCGGCTTTAAGCAGCTTTTGATCGGGGCGTTCCTCGGCGCAATCCTGATGCTCGTCATCTATCAGCTGCCGGTCATCCTCTCTGTCCGCTTCGGCATAGACATCTGGGTATGGCTGCGGGCGGCGTTCGGCCCGGTCGGCATCCTGATCATGACCGTCACGATAATCATCATAAACTACCCCTGGTATGCGGTCTGCGGCGACCTCTTTGCTTCATCCATGATCAACCTGCTCGGCTTCACGGGCCTGCACCTGCCGTCCCCCTTCCACATGCTGCTTGCAATCCTCTGCGTCGCGGGCGGTACCTTCATTGCCTACCGGGGCCTTTCTGCAATCACCTGGACGACGCGCATCCTCGTGCCGCTCCTCTTTGCGGTCGGAGCAGTCGTCATCATCGTGGGATTCAGTTCCGTGCCCTTTGACTACATCATGAACTTCAGGCCTCCCCGCCCCGAGGGCGAGGTCAGCGTCATTCCCTACATCATGTCGGTCGAAGCGAACTTCGCATTCGTCATCACGCTCGTCGGCGGCATGGCGGAAATCCCGCGCGTCGCCAAAAGCGAGCGGGGCGGCTATTGGGCCGGGGTATTGGGACAGGGCCTTGCCGGTTCCTTCTTTGTCGTCGTCGGTGCGGTCATGGCGATTGCAATGCAGTACGTCTGCGGCGAAATGATAGATGACCCCACGACCATGCTCGCAACGCTCGCGACCCCTGCGCTCGCCTTGTGCTCCCTCCTGCTCGTCGCCTTTGCGAACATCGGTACGCAGGCGGTCGGCGCCTACATTTACGGGGTCATGCTCCGCAGTGCCTTCCGCAGGGTCAGCTACAACACGCACATCACGATCCTTGCCCTCTACGGCATCCTTTTCTGCCTCTGGGGAAAAATCATCGAATACTTCGGCAGCTTCCTGACGATAACCGCCTGCATCTACGCTCCGCTCGCGGCAATCCTCTTCGCTGACTTCTTCTTCGTCCGCAGGCAGCAGATTGACCTGCGGGCTGCCTACGGCATGAAGGGGCATGAGGACGTGTACCGCTTTACCGGCGGCGTGAACCTCGTCGGCATCGCATCGGTCGTGCTGGGGGTGGCCGTCTCGCTTGCCATCTACAACCCGGTGACGGCGCAGGTCCACCTGCCGGTCCTCTTCTACCTGACCCCGACGGGCGCGTCATTCATTGCGACCCTGCTCTTCTATACGGGGATGTCCTGCATAACTCCCGTGCGGAACTACATGCTGGGGCGGAACCCGCAGGTGAACGTCCGGTAACGGTATGAGCAACAGAGAAACGAACGATAGCGAACTAACGGACGGAAGTTGCCATGCCGCCCGTGCCGAAGGTTGCGGCAGGATACATCCGGGCGACATAGGTCCGGACGGACGCGACTATCGGAGCAGCCTGACCGCGCGGAAGGGGCGGAAGATAGACCCCACCCCTTTTGACAGCGAAATGACGCCGCCGCGGCAGAACCTTTTCCTCCTTCCCTTCGTGCACCTGATCTGCTGGTTCAACACCGTCGGCTACGGGCTGAAAATACGGAAGGAAAACATGCAGGGCATCAAGCCGCCCTACCTCCTGCTCGGCTCGCACCATTCCTTCATGGACTTCTACGTGACCCCGCTTGCCGTGTGGCCTCACCGGGCAAACTACATCTCCGAGCTGGAAGGCTTCGAGGCCTTCGGCGAATGGATATACCGGCAGGTGGGATGCCTGGGAACGCGCAAGTTCATCAGCGACCTGCCGCTCGTGCGGAACATCAAGAAGGTCGTTGACCGGGGCGACATCATCGTCATCTACCCCGAAGCGCGCTATTCCAATGTCGGCACGAACTCCCGCCTGACCCTCTCGCTCGCCAAGCTTGCCCGCCTGCTCAGGGTGCCCGTCGTCACGCTCGTGATGAACGGCAACCACCTGCAGTCGCCGATATGGAACCTGACCCCCCGCAGGGAAGTCCGCCTGCGGGCAACGCTCAAGTGCATCCTGACGCCGGAACAGACGGCGGCCATGTCCGCACAGGAGATCCTCGCCGTCATGCAGCGGGAACTGACCTACGACGACTATAAGTACCAGCGCGATACGAAGCTTAGGATTACCTTTCCCCGGCGGGCGGAAGGCCTGCACAAGCCCCTGTACATGTGCCGGGAGTGCGGGGCGGAATTCTGCATGGAAAGTGAGGGGGCGGTCCTGCGCTGCAGGAACTGCGGGGCGGCCTGGGAGATGGACGAATACGGGACGCTGCACCGGGTGGCGGGAACGCCATGGAGGGCTGACAAGCCACGGACAAGCTCCGGGGTGGGCGATAAGGCTGGCACAGAACAGCCCGCTGACACAGCTCACCCTGCCGCTTCCGCCGGGGCCCTTCCCGCCAGCCTCTTCATTCCCGACTACTACGAGTGGGAGCGGCAGCAGGTCCATGCCGAAATAGAGCGGGGCGGCTACCACTTTGACCAGAAGGTGCGCGTTGAAGCCCTGCCGAACGCCAAGAACTTCATCGCGCTCGGCGAAGGCAGGCTCGTCCACGAAGAAAAGGGCTTTTCCCTGACCTTCCGCGGCTACCGGGAACAGGAAGAAAAGACCCTTTTCTTTGAGTCCAAGGCGTCTCCTTCAATCCACACGGAATACGATTACCGCGGCGAAGGACAGTGCATCACCCTGTCGACCCCCGCCTGTACCTACTTCCTGTTCCCGCTGGAAGAAGGCTTCAACGTGACCAAAATCCAGTTTGCGGCGGAGTACTTCTACTGGAAGAGCCAGGACGGGGCGTAACAGCCGGGTACAGCGCAACCGCCGGGGCGCAGCAGCCGGGCTATCAGCCGTGTCCCCCGGGCCCGCCGTCATGGCGGCAGCCTCCCCGGACCCGCCGGCGCCTCCTTGTTGCGGGCGGAATCTTTATGCTATACTGTTTCCGGTATGGTAGAAGAGCGCTTCCTGCCCCGCATATTCTGCACCTGCGTTGCCTCAGTCATTGACGTCATGCTGCTGGCCGTGGCATGCATCAATTTCCATGCGGAATACGTCCTTGGAGACGGCAGGAACCGGATCGTTTCCCTGCCCTTTTTCAGCGAAGACATATTCTTTGCCGATTTCTACGTCTTTTTCCTGCTGTTTACGGTGTTCCTCTTTGTCCTGCTGTGGAGCCGCCGCCGCAGGTTCGTCGTTCTGGCCATACTGATGACCGTCCTGTCTGCAAACCTGGCACTCTACACCGTATGGGAACTGCTTTCCGTCAAGATATTCATGTTTCTCGCCTGGACCATAACGGTCAGCGTCCGCCTGGAGCTTCCGTATGCCCTTCCCGTCCTGTGCGGCGGCATCGCCAGTTTCGTGCTGCTGCTCTTTCAGCCGGCCACGCTGGGGATCGTGGACTCGTCCGGGCTGCAGGCCGCCGTACCTCCCGGCACGATGGCTGCCATATCGTCCGACCCGGTGACCGCCGTCCCGTTCGGCTTCCTGACCGCAGGACCGCTTTCCTCTGCCGACGGACGCTGGCGGGAGCTTGTCATGACACTCCTCTACCTGCTTACGGCGGCAGCCTTTTTCTGCATGTACCGGAAGGTCATCTGCAAGTGGCAGGAAAGCGAGGCGGTAAAGAAGCATCTGGGCATGGCGATGACGCAGGTGACGCTGATAAATCAGGAGCTTCAGGACTACGCAAAGAACAAGGGCCGGGAAGCGGCGGAAGAAGAACGCCTGCGGATTACCCGCGACATGCACGACAGCTGCGGCTACGTGTTCGTGAACATCATCAGCCTCATGCAGGCATGCGAGAGCAGCCCGCCGGTCGACTGGAGCCGGACGACGGAAATCTTTGAAACCGTCCGCAGTCTTGCCAGCCAGGGCCTGCAGGAAACCCGGCAGACACTCCGGGCCATCCGCGACATCCAGAATCCGGTGGAAACAAACCTCGACAGCCTGAATCAGATAAAGGGCATATTCCAGAAGGTCACGGGCATGGAAGTCATTCTGGACCGGGGGAACATACAGGACGACTACGGACGAAGCATAAACAAAATCCTCATACGCACGATGCAGGAAGGCCTGACCAACGCCGTCAAGCACGGACACGCCAGTCTGGTCTGCGTCTATTTCCGTGATGACGGGAACTTCCTGTACATGACGGTCAAGGACAACGGGATCGGTTCCCGGCAGATCGTGAAGGGCATCGGCTTTTCCGGGATGGAAGAACGCCTGAAGCCCGTCGGCGGGGAGCTCAAGGCCGGTGTCAGCGCGGAAGGCGGCTTTCAGCTTGAAGTGAAGATACCGCTCGTGCCTATTCTGATGGAGGGGAATGAACATGGACAAGCTTAAACTGCTCCTGGTGGACGACCAGCGGATGTTTGCGGAAAGCCTCAGGATTTACCTGACGAACTACGCGGAGGAAATGGATATACTGGGCATCTGTTCCAACGGGCAGGAAGCCTGTTCCTTCGTGGAAGGCGTGCAGCCGGACATCATCCTCATGGACGTCCACATGCCGGTCATGGACGGCGTCGAAGCCGTTGCAAAGATAAAGGCAGTCCACCCCGGCATCAAGATCATCATGCTTTCTACCTACGATGAGGACGAGTCCGTCCGTTCTGCCCTCATAAACGGCGCGTCAGGCTACCTGCTCAAGGACATTTCCCCTACGGAACTCATCGTGTCCATCCGCGCGCTGAATTCCGGCATGATACAGATTTCCCCGAGCATCGCAAAGAAGCTCATCCAGAGTACCTACGTGGAAAAGAAAAGCGGCAGGGACATGGACAAGACCTTTCCCTGGTTCGACACGCTCACGGACCGGGAGCGGGAAATTTTTGCCCTGCTGGCGACGGGAAAGGACAATGCGCAGATTTCGGAAGAACTCGGCATTTCGGCACAGACCGTGCGCAACCGGGTCAGCACGATATACTCCAAGCTGGAAGTCAAGGACCGCTTCGAGATAATCCAGCTGGCGAACAAAATGCGCTGAGCGGGAGCGGCGGAAACAGACACAAGCGGGGAACAGACAGGATACAGCAGGACGCGGATAGCATGCAGCACGAACTGCGCTGAACTGTACAGCGGAAAAAGGGCCGCACCGTCATGCGGAGGCAGACGGCGGCACGGCCGCGGAGGAATGCTTTTTTTTCGGGGCTTCCTTTCAGGACTGCCGGATTCCCTATTTGACGGAACCGGTTACGCCTTCCACGAAGCGCTTCTGCTGGGTAAAGAAGAGGATTACCGTGGGCAGGGTCATGATCGTAACGCTGAGCATGAGCAGGCCGTAGTCCGTCACGTAGCCTGCCGTCAGGCCCGTCACGTAGAGGGGCATGGTCCGCATGTTCTGCGACTGCATGACGATGAGGGGCCACATGTAGTTGTTCCAGCCGTTCATGAAGGTGACTATCGCAGCAGCCGCGAAGGTCGGGGACATGATGGGAAAATACACGCGTAGGTATATCTGGAACTCGTTCAGGCCGTCAATACGGGCCGCCTGTATGGTTTCCACAGGGAAGGACTGCGAGTTCTGCCGGAAAAAGAAGATGAGGAACGCCGTGGACACCGACGGAAGCACAAAGCCGAGCGTCGTGTTCAGAAGGTGGGCGCTGCTGAACATCTTGAACAGGGGCACCATGATGGATGCGAAGGGAATCATCATGGAAAGCAGGAGGATTTTCATCAGCAGGTCCTTGTGCCTGTCGCGGTAGACCTGAAATCCGTATCCTGCCAGCGAGCAGACAAAGATGCTCAGCAGGGTCTGGATCGTCGTGGTCCGCAGGGAATTCCACAGGGCGCTTCCCAGCCCGCCGCGGGTAATGAGGGTGCGTATGTTCTGGAAGAGGTAGAGGCCCGGAACCATCCTTCCGGCAATCACGTCCGTACTCCTGTTGGTCGCGGACACAATCATGAAGTAAAAGGGAAAGATGGAAAGGGCGCACACCGCAATGATGAAGACATATTCATAGACGGGACAGCGGTTCAGCCTGCTGTCCCCGTGATGTTCATGACTAGTCATTTCTGTCTCCTACCTTGAATTGGATGAATGAAAGCACGGCGACCATAATCAGGATCGTATATGAGATGGCAGCCGCATAACCGAACTGCGGATTGTTCAGGAACGAAAGGTTGTAGATGTACTGGGAGATCGTAATCGTCTCGTTGCCGGGACCACCCCCCGTGATGTTCCGCACCTCGTCAAAGAGCTGCAGGGTTCCGTTGATCGACATGATCGACGTCAGGAGAATGACCGGGCGCAGGAGGGGCAGGGTGAGCCTGAAGAACTGCTGCAGCGTAGAAGCCCCGTCAACGCGGGCTGCTTCGTAAATGCCCGGATCGATGTTCTGCAGGCCGGCGAGGAAGAAGACCGTGTTGTAGCCCGTCCAGCGCCAGGTAATGCAGATGATGATGATGATTTTGGCCCAGAGGGGATCAGTGAGCCAGTTCTTCGGTTCCGAGAGGATTCCCATGGAAAGGCACCAGTGGTTCACGATGCCGTCCATGCCGAAGATGGACTTGAAGATAAGTGCCGACGAAACGAGGGCCGTTGCGCAGGGCAGGAACACCATCGTCCTGAAAAGCCCCCGGAACTTGAGCCGCGTATCGTTCAGGATGCTGGCAAGTATGATTGCCAGGAACAGCATGACGGGCACCTGAAAGATCAGGTAGATGAAGACATTGCGGACGGAATAGCGGAAGCGTTCGTCCTCAAGGAGCCGCATGTAGTTCCGCAGGCCCGTAAAGTGCAGGTTGTTTGCCACGCCCGACTGGAGCGACAGGAAAAAAGCCCGTACCATCGGATAAAAGTTGAGCACAAAGATGAGGATTGCGGCAGGCATGACGAAAAACCAGCCTGCCCTGCTGTATTTTGATTCCAGTGATAGTTTTCTTGCCATCAGACGGTCCTTAAAAAGGGCAGGCCCTCTGCGGGGAAGACCTGCCTCTGTTCGATTACATCATAAAGCAGATCCGGTAAAACCGGCGCGCTTTACTCGCCCATGATGAACTTTACGTTCTTTTCTGCCTTGGCAAGGGCTTCTTCAACGCTTGAGCCCTTGAGGATGTCTGCAACCGCAACACCGACTTCGGACCGGGCCTCGTAATTGTAGATGCCGTACTTGACGCGGGGAATGTCGTTGGAGTAGGAGAGGAAGTCCTTGTAGATCTTCTGTCCGCCGAAGAAGGGATTGCCGTTCTCGTATGCGGAAGAACTTGCCGCGGGAAGCCAGGTTGAGATTGCGCCCGATGAGGGGAGGATCGTCTCATACAGTTCCTTGCTGCCGGCAAAGGTCTTGGCGAGGAAGTCCGCAGCGACATCCTGATGCTTTGAGTTTGCCATGATCATCCATGAAGAACCGCCCTGGCTGGAGCTGTTCTTGCTGCCGGGGACCGTAAGGCGGGGGGTATTTGTAACGGCCCACTTGCCGCTCTGGTCTGCCTGGGATGAGATGATGCCGACCATCCAGCTGCCGTCAATGGAAGAAGCAACCTGTCCGTTGTTGACGGATGCGACGAAAGCGTTCCAGTCCGGGACCGCAAGGCAGGTTCCGTCCGCAACCATGTCGGCGTATACCTTGAGGCCTTCGATGAGGGCCGGGTTCTTCGCAATGTTGACCTTGCCGCTTTCGTCAAAGAACCAGGTTCCCGCACTCTGCAGGACGACCATCACGAAGTCGGGGTCGTTGCCGACGTAGGAAATCATGTACTTGCCGGTCTTCTGCTTGACGATTTTTCCGAGCTCGTGGAAGCGCTCCCAGGTGATGTCCTTGAAGTCGTCGACGCTCAGGCCCGCATCCTTGATGATGTCGCTGCGGAGGAAGGTTGCGGTGACGCCGTTGTCGAAGGGAACGGAATAGTTCTTGCCGTTCACCTCGCCGAAGGCAACCTTGAACTGGGCGAACTGGGACAGGTCAACCTTGCCGTTCAGCGGTACGAAGGCATTTGGATAGCTGGACACGTTCTTGAGGATTGCGTTGTCCTGGCACAGGATGATGTCCGGCAGTGATGACGGATCATTGGCGGAAAGGGAAGCAATGAGCTTCTGCTGCAGGTCGTCCCAGGGGGTCTCCACGATGTCGATCGTGACGTTGGGCTTTTCCCGGTTGTAAATCTTGGCGGCCTCATTCATCGCGTAGATGTTGAAGCTCGGATCCCAGCACCATACCGTGAGCTTGACCGGGGCATTCGGGTCCGCCGCTGCCGGGGCGGCTGCACTCTCTTTCTTACTGCAGCCCGCAAGGCCTGCCGTAATTCCTGCCGCAAGCATTGCTGCGAGCGCAAAACGCATTGTCTTTTTCATATAAAGTCCTCCTGCTTGAAATGGCGACATGCCATGGCAAATCGCAGTTACAATCGTACTTTCATTATAAAGCAGATTTTTCAGAACGAAAGATATAAAAATACCCGTTTTGCCGGTACAAAAGTACTGCGTGAGTGATTTCCAGCGGGGGACGGAACCAAGGCAGCGGCGGCCCGGAAGGGCAGGCAATTGCGGTGACGGGACCAAAGCAGCGGGGCGGGGTCGGGGGGCGCCGGCCGCCCGTAGACGGCCTACTTCTTTACCAGTTCGGAGAAAACTGCATCCCGGTCAAACGTGCCTTCTGCCAGACCGGGCACTTCCTTGTAGGCCTTGCAGAGGGAAAGGCTCATCTCGGTAAAGACCGCGCTTATCTCCTCGTCGGAGTAGGGGCAGTTGCCGGTGACAATCAGCGTCGTGAAGCTGAACGACACCAGCCAGAGGTTGCGGAAGTATCTGTCTGCGGTTTTCCCGTCCAGATTGTAAATCTTCATGAGGGAATCCCGTGCCAGGTCCTGCGAGAATTTGAGCGATGCCATCGCTCCTCCCGTCTTTCCGTTCAGTTTGGTCAGGAACAGCACCTTGTACAGTTCAGGCTCTTCCCGGGCAAAGCGGATGTACTGCTGCCCCACGCCCAGGAAGGGAATGGGCTTGGAAAGTCCCTGCTCCAGGTACTGGCGGTACAGGATTTTTGCTTCCTCGTACACCGCCTCCTTCAGCTGCTCCATGGAATCGAACCAGGTAAAGACGGGCCGGGACGATATGCCCAGTTCCGCGCCTATTTCCCGGGCGGTTACGCCCTCAAGCCCTTTCCGCCGCGTAATCCTGACGGCGGCCTGTATTATTTCTTCCCTGCTGAACTTTGTCCGCGGCGGCATACCGCCTCCTGTTTATACCGTTTGATGTGCAACGGACGTCGCATAATAAACTATATCCGTCCAACCCCCGCCTGTCAACGGGGGGGCTGCATCTCCGCAGGCTCGGCTTGCCTCTGGGCAGGATGAACAGCGGCCGAGTGTAGTCCCGCATGCAGCAAGGTGCAGGATGAACAGCGGCCGTGTGCAGTCCCGCATACAGTAAGGTGCAGGATGAACAGCGGCTGTGTGCAGGCCGTATTACGGCTGCATGCAGGATGTATTGTTACCGCTGAACAGGCCGAATTTTGTCATTTGGCAAAGGCAAGTTTTCAGAGGTGCCCTTTTTCTCCCGATTTCGTGAGATTTTATTGAAAATTTAAGAGATTTATGATATTATACTCGTAATGAGCGCAAGTTACAAAAAACTCTGGAAAATCCTGATAGACCGCGACATGAACAAAAGTGACCTCATAAAGCAGGCAAAAATCACCAGCAACATCGTCGCCAAAATGGGCAAGGGCGAAGATGTTTCCATGGAAAGCCTGCGGAAAATCTGCATTGCTTTGGGGTGCGAGATTGGGGATATTATGGAAGTGAATGCAGCTGAGGGAGCGTGAAAAATGAGTGATATTCTTGGCATAAAAGACATGACCGAAGAAGACATAAAGCTCCAGTACATCACACCTGCTTTGACCGCAAAGTGGGATGTCAAGAAAATCACTATGGAAACTTCTCCGGTCAACAACTTTACCGATGGAAAAGTACGCATCAAGGGCAACATACCGAGCCGTGATAAAGGGAAACGCTGCGACTATGTCCTCTGGTATAACAAGGGAACCCCTTTAGCAATCGTAGAGGCAAAAGACAATAATCATTCATCTTCATTCGGAATGCAGCAGGCTATCACGTATGGAATTATGATGAATGTTCCATTCGTTTATACTTCCAACGGCAGCAGCTTTTTTGAACACGATTTTACGACCGGCCTGGAAAAAGAATTTCCGCTTTCTGAATTCCCGACAGCTGACGAACTGATGGCCCGCTGGCGCGGAGTGGATGCCGAAAAGATTGTAGAAGTCGAAAACCGCATGGAATATACGATTGACGGTAATACAAAGTATTATGACGTACCTCTTTGTTTTGAAGAGACGCTCATGAACACTCCGTTTTATTCTGGTGCAGGAACTTATCCGCCACGCTACTATCAGCGCAATGCAGTAAACAGAACCCTTGAAGCCATTGCAAAGCATCAGGCCCGTATTCTTCTTGCAATGGCTACGGGGACAGGAAAAACGTATACAGCCTTTCAGATTGTCTGGAGGCTGATTGAATCTGGAACTAAAAAGAAAGTGCTTTACCTTGCGGACAGGAATAATCTTGTAGACCAGTCCATTCAGCAGGACTTTAAGCCTCTTGAAAAAGTAATTCACAAAATCAATTTCCAGAAAGAAGACAAATCTAAAATCTCTGCCTATCAGGTTTACTTTGCTTTGTACCAGCAGCTGGATTCTACAAAGCATCATAATGACGAAGAGGAAGAAACAGAAGAAGAGATTGAAAACGAACTTTCAAAATATAAAGAGTTTTTTACGCCAGATTTCTTTGATTTGATTATAGTAGATGAGTGTCACCGCGGTTCTGCAAAGGCTGATTCTCGCTGGCGTAAAATACTTGACTATTTTAACGGTGCAACACAGATTGGCATGACCGCAACTCCAAAGGAAACAAAATACGTTTCGAACATAGATTACTTTGGAGAGCCTGTTTATTCATACAGTCTTAAGCAGGGAATTGAAGACGGCTTCCTTGCACCGTTTAAAGTAATTAACGTACATACAAATATTGATGACGGATGGCGACCAAAAAAAGGTCAGAAAGATATTCATGGAAACGAAATTGAAGACCGAGAATATAATCTTTCTGATTATGATTACAACATCATTATTCAAGACCGCATTGATGAAGTTGCAGCTGAAATTACAAAATACTTAAAAGAAACAGATCGTATGTCTAAAACCATAGTATTCTGTCCTACCGAAGATGCTGCAGACAGAATGCGAGCTGCATTAAACAATTTGAATACAGACATGGTTTTGAAAGACAACCAGGGAAATGTAAAGGAACAATATGTTGTTCGCATTACAGGAAGTGATAAATACGGAAAAGATAAACTTGATTATTTTATTTCTGTTTCACAGCGTTACCCGGTAATTGCAACAACTTCAAAACTGCTTTCAACCGGTAGTGACTGTAAAATGGTAAAGCTTATTGTCATTGATGAACTTATTAATTCCATGACTGAGTTTAAGCAGATTATCGGCCGTGGTACAAGACTGCGTTATGATGATGGAAAAACTCATTTTACAATTATGGACTTCCGCAGAGTAAGCCGTTTGTTTGCTGACCCAGACTGGGATGGTGAAATTGAACAGGATGAAGAATATAATCCAAATCCACAACCTGATATTCCTGCAAAACCAACTAATCCCGATGATCCGGATGATGATGACAGAACAGTAATTGTAGATCCTCCAACTCCAAATATAAAACCAATTATTGGCAAAGGTCAAATTAGAGTGGATGTCCTTCAGCGTTTAGTTTCAATTTATGATACAGACGGAAAACTTTTGAAACAGGAATCCATCGAAGATTATACAAAAGAAAGCATTCTCGGAACATACCAGACTTTGGAAAACTTTATCCAGACCTGGAACGGCGAGCAGAAAAAAGAAATCATTCGAAACATGCTTAAAGAAAAAGGAATTGATCTCGAACTGATTAAGAAAGAGCAGAATATGACAGATGTAGATGACTTTGATTTTATCTGTCATATTGCATTTAATCAAAAGCCACTTACAAGAAGAAAGCGAGCTGAGAATGTAAAGAAGCGTGATATCTTTGGAAAATACGGTGAGGCTGCCAAAGAAGTAATTAATGCTCTTTTGGATAAATATGCTGAACTAGGCATTTATGATATTGAATCAACAGAGATTCTAAAACAGAATCCATTTACTAAATATGGAAAACCAGCTCGTATTGCTGCTTTGTTTGGCGGTAGTGATAAATACCGAGCCGCTTTGCGTGAGCTGGAAGCTGAGATTTACGCCGCATAAAAATGTACACAGGTGGGAATAGATGAGCAACGTAAGCAGTTTTGTAAAACGCATCCGTGATGTAATGCGAAATGATGCCGGTATTAACGGTGATGCACAGAGAATTGAACAGCTGGCCTGGATGCTTTTCTTAAAGGTATATGACGCAAAGGAAGAGGACTGGGAATTTGAAGATGAAAAATATGAATCCATAATCCCGGAAGAGCTCCGCTGGCGTAACTGGGCACATACAGAAAATCAGGGCGACGGCCTTACCGGCGACAAGCTCTTGAACTTTGTAAACAACAAGCTTTTCCCTACATTAAAGAATCTAGAAATCTCTCCCGACACACCGATCCGCCAGAGCATCGTCCGCACGACTTTTGAAGACGCAAACAACTACATGAAGGACGGCGTACTTCTCCGTCAGATTGCAAATATTATTGACGAACTTGATTTTGGAAGCTACGAAGAGACCCATGCCTTTGGCGAAATCTACGAATCAATTCTGAAAGAACTCCAGAGCGCGGGCAGTGCCGGTGAGTTCTACACGCCGCGTGCCGTAACACAGTTTATGGCAAAAATGATTCAGCCACAGATTGGCGAAACAATGGCAGATTTTGCCTGCGGAACCGGTGGCTTCCTTTCAAGCTGGATAAAAGAACTTGAAGAAGTAAAAGACGCTAAAGGCAGCATTTCAAATGAAGAATCAGAAAAAATCTATAACTCAGTTTATGCCGTAGAGAAAAAGCAGTTTCCATATATGCTTTGTGTTACAAACATGCTTTTGCATGGCTTAGACAGTCCAAAGGTTTATCACGGAAACTCACTCATTTACAAACTTTTAGACTATACCCAGAAAGATGCCTTTGATGTAATTCTTATGAATCCACCATACGGTGGAAGCGAAAAAGACGACATCAAACAGAACTTCCCGGCAGACTTGCGTTCAAGTGAAACAGCTGATTTGTTTATGGCAGTTATTATGTACCGTCTTAAAAAAGATGGACGCGCTGCTGTAATTGTTCCAGACGGATTCTTGTTTGGAAACGATAATGCAAAGAATAATCTTAAGAAAAAACTTCTTACAGATTTTAACCTTCATACAATCGTCCGTTTGCCCGGAAGCGTATTCAGCCCGTACACAAGCATTACAACAAACATCCTTTTCTTCAATAATGAAGAGCCGACTGGAAAGACCTGGTTCTACCGCGTAGACATTCCAAACGACCGCAAACACTTTAGCAAAACAAAGCCAATGGAATTAAAGCACTTTGACGAATGTATTGCCTGGTGGAATAATCGCACGGAAATTATAGACGAAGAAGGAAATCCAAAAGCAAAGTGTTTTACAGCTCAGGAACTTGTTGATTCAAATTACAACTTTGATGTTTGCGGCTATCCTCACGAAGAAGAAGAAATCCTGAGCGTTGCAGAAACAATCCAGAACTACGAAGAAAAGCGTACAAAGCTCAATGCAGATATAGATAATCTTCTTGCGCAGATTACAGAGCTTCATCAGAAAGCACAGAAAGGGGAGTTGTAATGGCAGAACGAACCTTGCAGAAAATTTTGGATGAATATTACTCACTCGGAATAAAAGAGCAGATAGACTGGGAAAAGTTTTATCTGTATTCAATCATTACTCATTCCACTGCAATTGAGGGGTCAACCGTTACGGAAGTTGAAGCCCAGCTTTTGTTTGATGAAGGAATCACTTCCAGTAAGCGGACAATTACAGAACAGATGATGAATCTGGATTTGAAGAATGCTTACGAATACGGAATAAAATGGATTAAGCAGCATCCAGAAATCACAGTGAATTCGCTTATAAGCCTTTCGGCAAAAGTAATGGCACGGACTGGAAGTGAGTATCACACAATTACAGGTGATTTTTCTGCGGCAAAAGGAGAACTCAGAAAAGTAAATGTAACGGCAGGAATTGGCGGAGCCTCTTATATGGCGTATCAGAAAGTTCCTGCAAAGCTTGAATCATTTTGCCAGAAGTTGAATGAACTCCGCAAAAATAAAAATCCAAAAGACATTCCTTCTGTTTACAAGCTGAGCTTCTGGGCGCATTACGAACTGGTAACGATTCATCCGTGGGTAGACGGAAACGGCCGGATGAGCCGCCTTTTGATGAATCTTTTGCAGTGGGAATACGGACTCATTCCTTCAAAAGTTCTGAAGGAAGACAAAGCGGAATATATTCAGGCTCTCATAGACTCACGGGAAAAAGATGATGATAGTATTTTTACCGCTTTTATGTTGAAGCTTCATGCAAGACATCTGCAAAGAGAAATTGAACAGTTTAAGGCTTCCATGAGCGAAAATAATGAGAAACTGGTCGATAAATCGCTTTTGAAGCAGGAAATGGCCGATAAATGGTCAATAAAGCCGACTTTGGCCGAGAAACTGGTCGATATTCTGCATTTTATGAGCGATAAATCCCAAATCACGACAGAGGAACTTGTGCGGCACTTTGGATTTGCGCCCACAACAGCCAAGCGTTACCTGCGCCAGCTGACCGAGTTCGGCTACCTTGAAGCAATGGGCGGGAATAAGAACAGATGCTATAAACTTATAGAAATAAATAAAGCCTCCGAAAGATTCGAAGGCTTGAGTGACGCGGCTGAAAAATCAGCGGACAGGGCAACTAAGACACCTCACGTCGATAGTTCAAGTATAGCAGATGAAGCCAGCAAGTCAAGCGATGATAGTCCATGATGGCAAAAGAGTTAAAACAAAACAAGGCATCCGAAGATGCCCTTTCGTTGCCCCAGGCTGATAAAAACCAGAACTCGGACTTTAAAAAAAACACGTCCGCGGTCCCTACGCTATCTTTCGATAGACCACCTGCTCAAGGCAGGGAGAAGGAATCCCGCGGCCCACATTGATAATATAAGGCAAAAATGATTAAATGTCAAGAAAACGAGGTTAAGATGAAACAAGAATTTCATTTGAATATAGAAAAAGCTCTAACGGCAAGCCGTCTTAGTGCATATAAAAACAATGGTGAGAATTATGAAGAAACATTAGCTAGGTATTTATACAATATAGAATTATGTCGGGCACTTTATAGCTCTTTGCATTTTTTTGAAATATGTCTCCGAAACAAAATAGATGAGATTCTATCTCAATTTTGCAATAGAAACGATTGGTATACAATAATTCCTCTGTCAGATTCGGCCATTAATAAGCTTGAAGAAGTAAAGAAGAGAATTTCAGATGGCGGAAAAGCAATAACGCATGAACGGATAGTGTCAGAGCTTTCATTGGGTTTTTGGACTGCTTTTTTTTCAAAAAGATATTCTTCTTGTGCTTTTCAAAGCAAAATTATAAAATATGGTTTCAAAAATTGCCCTAAAGCACAAAAAAATTCTGCTAATATACAAAATATAATGGAACAAATACGCAATCTGCGTAACAGAGTATATCATTATGAAAGAATTTGTCACTGGAATGATTTACAGTCCAAACACGATTTATTACTTGAATGTATTAAATGGATGCAGCCATCTGTTTTTGAACTTGTTACTAAGGTAGATACTTTTGAACATATATACAATCATGGTGAAATGCAATTTTTGCCAATCATAAAAGATAATTGGAATTAATATTATGACTGCCAAAGATTTGAAAAACGCACTTTTGCAGGAAGCCGTCCAAGGTAAATTAGTTCCTCAGATTGCAAGCGAAGGCAATGCAAGAGATTTGCTGGAAGAGATACGAAAAGAAAAACTGTCACACGGATTTGATTTTGCTAACGCAAAATCTGGAAAAAGGAAACCGAAAAAAGAGACAGCGTTAGCTGGCTCGAATCCGTGTGGCATTTCCGAAGAAGAGATTCCTTTTGAGATTCCAGAAAGCTGGTGCTGGTGTAGATTGGGGGAAATTTCCACATTTAATGGTGGATATGCCTTTAAAAGTGGAAATTATGTTACTAAAGAAAATGGTGTCCGAGTTCTAAGAATATCTGATTTTGATGAAAATGGAATAAAAGAAAAGAATCCTGTTTATTATCCCTTTAACACTGAAATGGAAAATTATAAACTTTCTGTAAATGATATTATAATGTGTATGACGGGTGGTACAGTTGGAAAGTCTTACTTAGTAAAAATCTTAAATGAAGAAATGTATGTTAATCAACGTGTTGCTGATATTAAATGTCCAGGTCTTGTAGATATAGATTATATTTACTCTGTAATATTGAGTCACCATATACAAGCATCAATTCAAGATAATAAAAATTCAACTAATGATAATATTTCAGCTGAGCTTATAAGAAATTTTATAATTCCTCTCCCACCACTAGCCGAGCAAAAACGCATAGTCGCCGCAGTCGAAAAGTTCATGCCGCTCATAGAAGAATACGGCAAGAAAGAAACAGAACTCAAAGCCCTTAATGAACAAATCGGCACACTCACAAAAAAAGCAATTCTGCAGGAAGCCGTTCAGGGAAAGCTTATCCCGCAAATTGCCGCCGAAGGAAATGCAAAAGATTTACTGGAAGAAATAAATAAAGAAAAAGCAAAACTTATTAAAGAAGGTAAAATCAAAAAAGACACGACCAAAGCAGGTGCGTCTGGTCGTGCTTTGCCGGAAATTACGGAAGATGAAATTCCTTTTGATATTCCTGAAAGTTGGTGCTGGTGTAGATTGGGAGAGATTGTTCACCTAACGTCAGGACAAGATTTGCAACCAGAAATGTATAATTCTTCACAAAAAGGTATACCATATATCACAGGTGCAAGTAATTTTAATAATGGTAATGTTATAATTAACAGATGGACTGAAACTCCAAAATCGGTTGCAATAAAAGATGATTTATTGTTGACTTGTAAAGGAACTGTTGGAGAAATGGCTTTTTTAAAAGAAAAAAAAGTTCATATCGCAAGACAGGTTATGTCTATCCGTTCATCAGAAAAAATTAGTTTAGGATATGTAAAAATCTATTTAACAACACAAATTGAGAATCTTAAATCAAAAGCTAAATCTATGATTCCGGGAATTGCAAGAGAAGATGTTATTTCGTCATTAATTCCTCTTCCGCCTCTATCCGAGCAAAAACGCATAGTCGCCGCAATCGAAAAAATGCTGCCAGTATGCGAAAAACTTGGAGTGTAATACACATGCCCGCAGAAAACAAGAGCGAAATCGTACTATTCAAGACCTCAGATACGGCAGGCTCTAAAAACTTCCCCCAAAAAAGCTGAATTCTGCTAAAATGGCAGGTCTCCGATTCATCAAAAAAACGTTTTTGTGACAAAATACTACAAGCTCCCCTGCTGCGTTTCTGCTATATTCGTGCCATAAGGTTGCTGCAAAGAGCCCGGGCTCAGCTTTCGGGACACGCCCGACCTTACGCGCGCGCTGGATGCACCGGCTCCATCATTCCGGTACAAAAGCAGAAAACTGGCCCTACCGGGCCAAAGGAGAAACACTATGAATCTTACGACCCTTGCAGCCGAAGAGGCTGACTACAAATCCGGCAGCCTGCCGGTCGCCCTGTATCCCAACGCCATGCGGCGAGAGAAGGACGAAAGACAGACCTTCTATGCACGCCCCATCATCCGCGAGCATCTTACCATGGACGACATAGCGAGCGACATGGTGGTTGCCGGCGTAAACGGCGGCATGACCCGCGAGCAGATTGTCTCCATCTGGAAGAACATCAACTGTGCCGTACTTGACCGCGTTGCCAACAGCTGTGCGGTTGATACGGGACTGTGCCGGTGTTCCACCAGGATTACCGGCAGTTTTGAAAGGGACAACGAGGAGTTCAGCCGGAAGCGCCACAGCATAGGCATGGCCTTCCACACCAGCAGGACGGTGCATGAGAAGCTGAACGAACTGAACGTTGTCATCCGGCAGGGAAATTCCATACGGCCTCAGATTGCAGACGTCCGTGACCTGGAGTCAGACAGCTCTGAGTTCCTTACTCCGGGCGGTTTCCTTGAGATAACGGGAAGCAACCTTGCACTCTTGGGCGAGGATGAAAGCGTCGGCCTGTACTTTGAGAACGAGGATAATCCTGAAAAAACGGTTGTCCTCAGTGCAAAAAAGATGGGTACGAACAGTGCTTCCAAGCTCGCCTGCGTTGTCCCCGCGACACTCGCCGAAGGCAGCTACCGCATTAAGGTCGTAACCCAGTTTACCCGTACAAGGGTACAGCGGAAGGAACCCCAGTCATTCACCTTTGACCGGCCCCTTCTGGTAGCCTCCGCCTGAGATTAAACTGCTCCTGCCGTTGCCGGGTGTACTGCCCGGCAACGGCAGTTTTTTTGCTGTCCATGCTTGTCATATATCAATTTTTCCCGATATCGACATTTTTTGTGCGGAAGGGCGCAGCCTGCCCTCCGCTTCCCCCTGCGGTCCGGCCGCCTCGCCCCAGCTTGCCACGACGCTACGCCCCTGCTATGGACGTGTGTATTTCAAAAAAAGTGCATATACTTCGATTTTTTTTGTTGTTTATCCAGAAATGTCGTGATATAATACAAGGTATGGAAACGAAAATCACGGTAGTAAAGGACTTCAAGAAAGGCGAGGTCGATCCGAACCTTTTCAGCTCGTTCATAGAGCATCTGGGACGCGCAGTATACACCGGCATTTACGAGCCGGGCCATCCCGATGCAGACGAGCAGGGCTTCCGCAGGGATGTCATCAGCATGGTCAAGGACCTCGGCGTTTCGCTCGTCCGTTACCCGGGCGGCAACTTCCTGTCCGGCTACGACTGGCGCAACGGCATCGGTCCGCGGGACAAGCGGCCTGTCAGGCTTGACCGGGCCTGGCACACGATCGAGCCGAACGAAATCGGCATTGACGAGTTCTACGACTGGAGCTGCAAGGCGGGAACGCAGATTATGGGTGCCGTCAACATGGGCACCGGTACGCCCCAGGACGCAGGTGACCTGGTGGAATACTGCAACTTCCCCGGCGGAACGTACTGGAGCGACCTGCGCGCCGCAAACGGCCACAAGGCGCCCTACGGCATCAAGACCTGGTGCGTCGGCAACGAGATGGACGGCCCCTGGCAGATCGGCCATCTGAACGCGGACGACTACGGCAAGAAGGCCCTTGAGACGGCCAAAATCATGAAGTGGACGGACGACAGCATCAAGCTGGTCGTCTGCGGCAGCGCGACGACGAGTCAGCCTACCTACCCCTCATGGGACCGCACGGTGCTGGAACACACCTACGAGCTGGTGGACTACATGTCGATCCACCGCTACTACGAGAACTACGGCAACGACGACGACTTCCTCGCTTCCTTTGCGGACATGGACGACTTCATCAAGACTTCCTGCGCGACGCTCGACTACGTCAAGGCCGTCAAGCGCAGCAGGAAGACGATGTACCTGTCCTTTGACGAGTGGAACGTCTGGTACCAGCAGAAGCAGGAGGCCCACCCCTGGCAGAAGGCTCCCCGCATCCTTGAGGACCACTATTCCCTGCTGGACGCCCTCGTGTTCGGCGGCCTTGCAATCACGCTGCTGAACCATGCCGACCGCGTGAAGGTCGCCTGCCTTGCCCAGCTGGTCAACGTCATTGCCCCGATTTTTACCGAACCGGGCAAGGGTGCCTACAAGCAGGCAATCTACTTCCCCTTCCGCGACGTCTCGCTCTACGGCCGCGGTACCGCACTGGCGCCGGTCGTCAAGACGGCGAACAAGGTTACGGACAAGTACGGCGAAGTTCCTGCCGTCATCTTTGCTGCCGTGCACAATGAGGAAGCCGGGGAGCTTTCGCTCTTTGCCCTCAATACGAGTAAGACGGAAGCCTCCCGTACCGAAATCAACCTGATGGAATTCGGCAGGGCGCAGATGACGGACCGGACGGAACTGTGCGGGGCGGACCTGAACGCAAGGAACTCGCTCGAAGCGCCCGATGCGGTCAAGCCCGCTCCGGTTCCGGTCTCGCAGGGCGACGGTGCACGGTTCACGCTGGACCTCAAGCCCGCTTCGTGGAATGTGCTGCGCTTTAAGGTCGGCGGAAAGTAACGGGAACGCAGCAGGATAGTACGCTGGCACGATAATACGATAGTACAGCCTGTAACGGACTGAAAAAGACGGGGTGCGGGAAAGCGGCAGGTCTTTCCCGCACCCTTTTTGTTCATGCCGGGCTTTGCTGTCCGTCCAGGGGACAAACGCTCTGCATCGAAAGAGGGGAATCTGGCCCGGGGTATAAAAAAAAGGCCGTCCCCGGAAGCGGAGGTTTTCCGGGAACGGCAGGAAAAAAGAGGTTCACGTGCGGCAGTTTCAGAGGGTCCGCTGCGGCGGTGCTGCAGGGACTTCCGGAAGCTGCCGTATTTTTTTCATGCAGGAACCTGTTCCGGTTCTGCCCTGAAAATACAGAGAAAAACGGGGGCAGGCAGGAGATCCGGTCCCCGTGCGGAAAACAGGCGTGTGGGCGGTCCTGTTCCCGCGTATATCTTTCAGCCCTTCACCGCGCCGACGGTCATGCCGCCGATGAAGTAGCGCTGGAAAGCAAAGAAGACGACCAGCAGGGGAATGACCGAGAAGCAGGAACCTGCAATCAGAAGGTCATAGTTGTTCCCGTAGGGGGTCATCAGCGTGTTCAGGCCGATCGGCAGCGTGAACTTGGAAGGATTCCGGTACACGAGCATGGGCCAGAGCATGTCGTTCCAGGTACCCATCGCCGATAGGATTGCCATTGCACCGAAGGCGGGCTTGGTCAGCGGCAGCATGATCGTGAAGCAGATGCGGTATTCGTTGGCACCGTCAATGCGGCCCGCGTCCAGCAGTTCATGGGGCAGGCCGATCATGAACTGGCGGAAGAAGAATATCGTTCCCGCTCCGCAGATTCCCGGCAGGATGACGCCCGCCGTCGTGTTGATCAGCCTGAGCCCGATCATTTCCTGATAGAGGGGGAGCATGAGGATGACGCCCGGCACCATCATCGTTGCGATGACGATGAAGAAAAGGGGATTCCGCAGCTTGAAGTCGTACATCGAAAGCCCGTAGGCGACCAGGTAGCAGAAGAAGAGCTGGAGGCAGACGCTTATGATGGTCAGGAAGAGGCTGTTCTTGTACCACATGAAGTAGCTGTGCGGTATCCGGGTCCAGCTGCCGTCCTTCATCGCTTTCTGCGTGAACAGGTAGATGTAGTTGTCCAGCGAAAGGCCCCGGGGATCGGGGTTCAGGTTGAGCCCGTAGCGCATCAGCTCCTGTCCCGGCCGGAAGGAAGCGAGGAAGGCTGCCAGCAGGGGGTAGAGGATCAGGAGGCTGAGCACGATGAACAGCAGCATGGAAAAGGTCGTCAGCAGGGTGCTTTCCGTCCGCATGCTGCCGTGCCGGCCGTCTTTTTTGACCGGAAGCAGTCCGGCCTGCTTTTCAGAATTGTCAGACATACTTACTGCTCCTTCTTGAAGGTTCCGCTTATCGTAAGCTGGATAAAGTTGATGGTCAGTGCAATGATCAGAAGCACGATTCCTACTGCACTCGCGTAACCCATCTGGTTGCGCTCGATTCCGCGCCGGTAGAGGTAGCCGACGATCGTCAGGCCGATGTTTTTGGGAGAACTGTTGCCGCCCCACATCATGTAGCTTTCAAGGAACATCGCAAGGCCCGCGTAGATGCTTATCGTGAGGACGTAAATCCAGGTCGGCTTGAGCAGGGGCAGGGTGATGAGGCAGAACTTCTGCCAGCGGGTTGCCCCGTCTATGTCGGCGGCCTCGTAGAGGGAATCGTCTATCCCCTGCAGGCCGGACAGGAAGTAGAGCATGTTCACGCCGGTCCAGCGCCAGCAGCAGAGCAGGACCATGGCGAACCAGCCCGTTGCATAGCCCTTGAGCCACTTGATTGAAGGATAGCCGAAGGCGTGAAGCAGCCGGTTGGCGGTGGACCCGTCCAGTTCGCTGAACATGAAGCCGAAGATCATGCCCGCGACGGCGACCGAGGTCAGCGCGGGTATATAGAGAATCGCCTTGAATGTCGTCTTCCCCTTCAGGAACGCGCTGTTCAGGATGCTCGCGAAGAGCATGGGGAAGGGAATCAGCAGGGCGCAGGTGATTACCGTATAAATGAAGCTGTTCTTTATGGCAAGATGGAAGGTCTTGTCCTTGAGGAGCTTCGTATAGTTCCCGAGCCCTATCCATTTTATCTCGCCGGGAAGGATGCTCTGGAAGCTCATCATGATGGAGCTTATGAAGGGGTAAATCCAGAACACGAGGAAGGTGATGATGAAAGGCAGGACAAAGACGTAGGGGGCGACCTTCCACGAGTATACGAAACTGGAGAGCCTGTTTTTTTTCATTGCACGTAAACTCCTTGGGCAAAAAAAGCGGGCCGGAAAAACTGCCGGGTGAACCGGATGCTGTCCGGCCCGCTGCATCCATTGTCGCAGGCGGGCTTCGGGAGTTCCGCCTGCACATTCTCGTACTGTCGGTTAGTGTCCGATTACTGTTCGATGTCTATCTCGTCCTGGGCAGCCTGCAGTTCGGAGTCAACGTCGGCTCCGTTCTCAAGGCAGTTGTTCAGGACGTTCAGGTTGATCTGCTCGTTGATCGTGGAGCTGATTGCAACGGCCTTGATGCCGCCGATCTCGCTCTTGACCTCGTTCAGGGTATCGAACGGATTGTTCCTGAAGTACTGCACGTACTTGTTGTCCGGGTTGTGCGTGATGGACTTGTCCTGCCAGAGGTCGGTGTTGACCGGGTCGAATCCGAGGATTTCCCAGATGCGCTTTTCGGCAGACAGGGAAAGCTTGGCGAACACGACGAACTCTGCTGCAAGCTCCTTGTTCTTGGACTGGAGCGAGACGACGGTTCCGGTTCCGCCGATACCGACGGAGCGGGGCTGTCCTGCCTTGTAGACGGGACAGGGAGCGATGGCCCAGTTGCCCTTCTGGTCGGGGATGTAGTTCAGGAAGCGGCTCATGTACCAGAGTGCCTTGGGGAAGGCGACGACGTCTTCGGCTCCGACGGTCTGATAGCCGGCCTCGGTATCGATCTGTCCGCCCGGGGTGACGTAGGCAAAGCCCTCGTCGATCCAGCGCTGCTGCATCTTGATCATGTCGGCGACACCGTTGATGCGGATGTCGGCATGGCCGTTCGCATCGGTCCAGTCCTGCTTGTTTTCGGCCATGGACAGCCAGAGCCAGTCGGTTCCGCCCGTGTCAACGCCGGTAAACTTCTTGCCGGTTGCCTTGGTGTACTTGATGCCGGCCTTTTCAAAGTCATCCCAGGTCTTGATCGTCCTGTAGTCGATTCCGACGGCTTCCAGGGCCTTTGCGTCATAGTACATGACCGTTGCACCGACGTGGAAGGGAATGCCGTAGTGCTTGCCCTTGCTTCCGTAGATGTCAAGGCGGGACTGGACGACATTACCCTTATAGGGTTCAATATACTTGTCCATCTCGACGAACTGGACATTGCCCTGCATGAAGTTGGGGAACTGTCCGATTTCAATGTCGCAGATGTCCGGCGCACCCGTACCGGTCTGGTTGGCCATGATCATCTTGTTGTGCATGTCACCGTAGGGATAGGTGACGAAGGTAATCTGAATCTGCCGGTCGGGATTTGCCTTGTTCCACTCTTCGAGCATGGCGGCGTAGTGCTGGCTGTGCAGGTCAACGAAGGTCCACAGTTCCATTTTGGTTCCGCTGGCAGGTCCGACGGTAGAGATTGCATCGGGCTGGATTTCATCTGCGGCCGGGGCCTCGCTGCCTGATGAGGCTGTGCCTGATGAAGGGCTGCTGCTTCCGGCAGTGGACGTGCCCTTGCCGGAGCAGGAACTGAGTGCACCCATAAGCAGTGCGCCCGCAGCAAGCGCAGCTGTCATGCTTCCAAGAGTTCTTTTCATATATTTCCTCCATACGTTACTGTTGCGTACTCTGCAACTTGGATAACTGTATGTAGGATACAACGGGATAGTTGATTTGTCAAACGAAAAAAAAAGATAAATAACAAAAAAAATCGATACGCTTTTTGCCGGGACGCGCTACTTATAGGTAAAATTCCCTAGAAATCGATGCATTTTGCTAAAATATGTGGCTTTATAAGGCTAATTAGGTAAATAAACCTGTATGTATCAGAAAAATATAATGAACATCGATTTTTTTAATTGACAATCAGCGGAAGCCGCCGTACCATAGCGTCAGGAGCTGCATGTGCGGAACGTAAGAGACGTAAAAGGAAGAGCCGTAAAAGATGGAACCGTGCTGGCGGGAGGGCTTCTCCTCTGCCTGCTGGGCGTGAGCCTGGCTTCCTGCGGAAAGGAAGTGATACCGGAGGCGACGCTGACCCGACCGGAGCCGATGAGCGGCGAGAGCGTCAGAAACGTTGCCCGCAGGACGGAACTGGACCCGGAAGACATCAGGGACTATTTTCCGTTAAAGGAAGACCTGCCTGAAGGCCTGCCGGGTGCTGCGGGCGGAACCTTCGTCCATGAGAAGTATGCGGGAAGCTCGCAGGCTTCGTGGAACTGCCACGACCCGCGCCTCTTTCAGGACCCGGACAGCGGGAAGTTCTACGTGTACTCGACCGGATGGAACAACGGCTGCGATTTGCGTTCGTCCGATGACCTCATTCACTGGGCCAGGCACGGCAGTTCGCCCTTCTGGGACAGGCGCGACGTCTCGCTCGTCTACCATCACATGCACTGGGACGACGACTTCCTCAAGTGGGTCGGCTACGTGACGAACGACGGGACTTCCTACGGGACCGACTGGTACAAGCCGACATCTCGGCCCAACAGCTGGGCACCGGCGGTCGTCAAGCAGGACGGCAGGTACTATATGTTCCATGGCATCATCACCGACAGCCTCTCCTACGCGCGGGGATTCCACCCGGCGGCGGCGATAACGCTTGCCATCGCGGACAAACCGGAGGGCCCCTTCATCCCCGCAAAGGAATACGACCCCGGCCTCTACGCCAACTCAACGCTCGTCCGCTACGTCTGGTCCAACAAGTCTGCCCAGAATACGGAAGTCGGCTACTGGGGCTGCTGCAACACGGGGGAAGCGGGCTGGAACAGGGGATTCGGAGCGATCGACCCTGAGTTCGTGCTGGATGTTGCAACCGGAAAGCTCATGACCTACAAGATCGGCGGCAACGAGTGCTACGCCATGACCTACGGCTCATGGAAGGGCGGCATTGCGCTCGTCTACGTGGACGCACAGACATTCAAGCCCGTCGCGGTGAAAAGCGGAACTTCGACGTTCAACGGGAAGCAGTACCGGAAGGGTGACGAGATGGACGCACCGCTCGACAGCGTGGACGGCAACTGCGGGCTTCTGATTGCGGGCGGCAGCGGCGCGGCATACGAGGGGGCGCAGCTGATCTACAACAGCAGGACCGGCTGGTACTACATCTTCGTCTCCATGGGCGACCTGACATTCGAGTACCGGGTGGGCGTGGGCCGCAGCAGGAAGATAGAAGGCCCCTACCTGGACACAAGCGGCCGGGCGATGGCATTCGGTTCCGTGACCGAGGCGGAAAAGTACCACTCGGTCGGGGGAAAAATCATCGGGGCAGTCCAGCTCAGGGATGAATACGGCTTCATGTCCCCCGGCGGCCAGTCCGTCTTCCGGAGCAGGGACGGCAAGATCCTCTTCGCCTGCCACACGCGCACGAACTTCAAGGGAACCGGGGACTTCTGCCTCCAGATACGGCAGATGTTCTTCACGGACGACGGCTGGCCCGTGCTGAACCAGAACGAATACTGGAATGACTACGGCGGGCAGGACGAGGCGCTCGCACGGCTTTCCGCAGACGACATTGCGGGCACGTATGACAGCGTCCTCACCGTGCGCGGCTCGCGCAAGGGCAGCTTCAGGACCGGCACCATAAAGGTGAACGGGATGCACGTAGACGACGCGCGGCCAACGGAGTCAAAGGAGCTCGTGCTCAACGCGGACGGGACGCTCGGCGGCGGGTACACAGGCGCGTGGAAGCTCGGAAAGGACGGCTGCACGATCACGCTCACCCTGCAGGACAAGGACGGGGACCGCATCGGCACATTCGGCGGCTATGCGCTCAGGGCATACGACTGGGCGCGGAAAGGCGCGGACTGCGGGCGGCACACGATAACCTTCACCACGGTGGACGGCAGGGAGAGCGGCGAGTACTTCTGGGGAAACAGGCGGCCGTAAGGGCTTCCCTGCCGCTCCGCTTCTGTCTCCCCGACTTCCTGGTTCTGTCTTACTGGCGCCGTTACCGGAGGCGGTGGCGGTACTCTTGCCGGAGGCGGGGCAGGCGTGCTATCATCGGGGCATGGCAGTTACGACAGACGACAAGCTTATATGGCATCAGGAAAGCAGGAAAGAGATTTGCAGGACCCCGGTCCTGACGGTAACGGAACGCGAGAGTACGGGACCGGACGGGCGGAAGGGGCGCTTCATCGTGAACGAGGCGCCGGACTGGGTAACGGTCATCCCTGTCATGGGCGACAGTTTCCTGATGGTCCGCCAGTGGCGGCACGGGGAGCAGGGGCTGAGCACCGAATTTCCCGGCGGCGTCATCGATGCAGGCGAGGATCCTGAGACGGCTGCCCGGCGGGAACTGAAGGAAGAAACCGGCGCCGAGGCGGGCAAGCTCACGTATCTGGGGCGGGTGAACCCCAATCCCGCCCTTTTTGCCAACCATACGCATTTTTTCTGCGCACAGGACCTGCACATGACCGGTGAACAGGAGTTGGACAGCAACGAGTTCCTGAACTACATGAAAATCCCCAAAACGGAAGTCTTTGCCAAGATGGGCAGCCCGGAGTACCCGCATGCGCTGATGGCCGCCGCCCTGTGCCTGTACCGGCAGCAGTTCGGGGAGTAGGGGGTGATTGTCCTGAATTACTGTGGACTGCAAAATAGTGAAGAAACGTCATTTTTGGGGCAGAAAAACCTTGAAGAAACTGCACTTGTTGCGTAAAATTATGGTGAAGGAATGACACTTTTGGAGGTTTCTGATGCCTATGTTCAGGCGGAAGGCGGTGGCCAGCCTTAAGGACTGGAAGGAAAAGCTTGCCCCAAAGTATGCGGTCCTGCTGGAAGGGGCCCGGCGCGTCGGAAAATCCACCATAGCGGAGGAGTTTGCGAAAGAGAACTACCGCTCGTACATCAAGATAGACTTTGCGAATATCAGTGCGGACTTGTCAGACGTTTTCACGGATATCACGGCCCTGGACCTGTTCTTCCTGCGGCTTCAGACTGTCACGGGGGTCACGCTGTACCGGAGGGAGTCCGTCATCATCTTTGACGAAATCCAGCTCAGGCCCTCGGTGCGCCAGGCAATAAAGTATCTGGTCGCTGACGGCAGATACGACTACATCGAAACCGGTTCCCTCATCAGCATAAAGAAGAACGTGCGGGGCATCGTCATCCCGTCCGAGGAACACAAGATTCCGGTCCATCCCATGGACTACGAGGAATTCATGTGGGCAACCGGGAACGACAGCTACGGCGTGCTGAGGGATCTGTACCGGCTGGACAGTCCCGTGGGTAACGGGACGAACCGGAAGCTGATGCGGGATTTCCGCATCTATATGGCCGTCGGCGGAATGCCGCAGGCGGTGCAGGCTTATGTTGACGGCAGGGATTTCTCGCAGATTGATGTGGTCAAGCGGGAAATCATCAGCCTGTATGTCGATGACTTCAAGAAAATCGATAGCTCCGGTCTGATCGGCAGGATGTACAAATCCATTCTGAGTCAGCTTGCGACGGGCAAGCGGCGGTACATAGTATCGGCGGCGACTCAGAAACGGAAGACCGGCAGGGACCTTGAGCGTCTCTCGGATCTGCTTGACTCAAAGACGGTCATCCCCTGCTACAATGCACTGAACCCCGGCGTGTCACTGTCACAGACGAGGGATGACGAAACCTACAAGCTGTACCTGTCTGACACGGGCCTGTTCACGACGATGCTGTTCGACGCTTCCCCCGGGGCGGGGAGTACTATATACAGCAAGCTCCTCAGCGACAAGCTTCCTGCTGATTTGGGATACCTGTACGAGAATGTGGTTGCGCAGATGATAGCTTCCACGAACAGAGAACTGTATTACCACACCTGGAACAAAGCGGGAAGTACCCATTATTATGAGGTCGATTTCATCGTGCAGGCAGGAAGCAAAATCATTCCTCTGGAGGTGAAGTCTTCCGGCAGCAGGATGCATGAATCTATCGATGTGTTCTGCGGGAAGTATTCTAAGTATATCAGAGATGCGTTCCTGCTGTCCCAGAAGGATGTCGGGCATCAAGAGCAGCTGAAATCAAAACCGGTTTACATGCTTCCGTTTATATTGGAGGAACTGTGACAGAAGGGGCGGCGGAAACTGCCGATGATGAGAAAGCCACCTTCTACCCACTTCTACAAATAGAATCTTTTTGCTATACTTCCGGCACTGGCTCAGGGGCAGAAACTTTTGACCGTTCCCCGCGGATGTGCCGGACCTTCTGTGTTCCGGGCTTTCCGATCGCCGGTGCAGGAGACCACTATGAAGAACATTTCAGACCTTATGGGAATCAGGGAGGGCGTGCGCGTAGTTGACGCGACGCTCCGCGACGGCGGACTGGTGAATGATTTCCGCTTTACCGACGAGTTTGCCCGGAAGCTCTACCAGACCAACATCGAGGCGGGCGTAGACTGCATGGAGGTGGGCTACAAGGCCTCCAAAAAACTCTTTGACGTGGAAAAGTTCGGTATGTGGAAGTTCTGCAACGACGATGCGGTTGCCCGGGTTCTGGGGCCGAACTCAGACGGCAGGATCAAGCTTGCCGCCATGGCGGACGTGGGCCGCTGCGACTACAGGGACGACATCATCGAGAAGGCAAACAGCCCGCTGGACGTGATACGGGTCGCCTGCTACGTGAACCAGATTGCGGGAGCCGTTGACATGATAGAAGACGCCAAGAAGAAGGGCTACCTCGTTACCTGCAACATCATGGCGATTTCGACCGCGCAGGAAGGGGACGTGCGCGTTGCGCTGGAAATGCTGGGACATTCCCCCGTGGACGTCATCTACATCGTAGACAGCTTCGGCTCCCTGTATCCGGAGCAGATTGCCCGCATTGCCATGCTCTACAAGGAATACGCCGACAAGTATTCCAAGAAACTGGGCATTCACGCCCACAACAACCAGCAGCTTGCCTTTGCCAACACGATCGAAGCGCTGGGCGACGGCGTTGACTGGCTGGATGCCACCTATTCCGGCATGGGGCGGGGAGCCGGAAACTGCTACATCGAGAGCCTGCTCGGGCTCCTGCGCAACCCCAAGTACAGCATTTTCCCGGTCATCCGCTTTGTGGAAGAGGAGATTGCCAGGCTGCGCAAGGACGGGGCGGTCTGGGGCTACGACCTCCAGTACCTCGTTACCGGCATCCTGAACCAGCACCCCCGCGCGGCGATTGCCTTTACGAAGGACAAGCGGCACGACTATTCCGAGTTCTACAAGGATATGCTCTCGCAGGACTAGCGGGCTGTTCCGGCCGGACTGATTTGATACTGGCCGCCTTCCGGAATGTTTCCGATAATATGAAGGTGAAATTTTCGAAGCTTTTGACAGCCCTCAGCCTCCCTGCCCTGCTTCTGACTTCCGGCGCAGTTTCTCAGGTTCCCAATCAGTCGGAACAGCTGCGCATTCAGATCTGGTCGGAGCTGGATCCCTTTCCCGGCGACTTCGGGGACGGGAATAAGGCTGGCAAAAAGGCGGAAGCTGACGGGGGAGCCCCCGGGACGGGGCTTTCTGCATCGGAAGCTGACGGGATAACCCCCGGGGCAGGCGGGACTGCCGTGCAGCAGGCTTCCGGCGGGGCGCTGTCTGCCGCCGGTGCAGGACAGGCCGCCGCTGCACCGCTGCCGTCTTCCGGCGGGGATGCAGCCTATGAAGCAGCACGGACCCAGCTCTATTCGTTTGCCATCGGGCGGGCAAAGGAGATAACACCCTTCTTCCTTGCCGGCATGCTGTCCGGCTGGACCTTTGACTTTACTCCTTCCGACAGGGCCCGGGGCGTTGATGAGTTCTTCGAGTTCGGGGAAATCACCCCCTTTGACTGGTCAATGAATTCCATTGCATACAAGGATCCCCTCCCCGAGGACAACAGGCTGCTCGTCTGGGCCTACTGCGACCGGACGGAACTGCAGCAGCTTTCCTACCGCCGGTGGAGTTCCATCAACCTGCCCAAGGTCCGCGGACGGGGCAGGTCGAGCGTGGAAAAGGGATTCGAGGGAATACGGGAAGCCGTGGGGAATGCCATAAAGGATGCTGTCCGGGAATACTGGCGGATTTATTCGAAGAATAAGCCGAAAGAAATAACCGGGCGGGTGTTACTTATCGGGGTTCCTAGGGTTTATATTTTGGAAGGTCAATACGTGACAGACCTTGAATTTTTTTTAGAAACTGATAGAATAGTTAAGTACACTTACTT
>CAMJZA010000005.1 GCA_946410085.1 uncultured Treponema sp.
ACCAAACAAAAAAGCCGTCCTGCAGCAGGACGGCTTTTTTGTTTCCGAAAACCCCGCCGCTCACTATCATGCGCACGGGGCCGGGGGACATACCGGCTGGCAATGTCCGGAAACAAAGAGAGTTTCCGGACAGGCCGCATCATGTTTCAAAGCTGTCAATCTGGGTTCCGATGCGGTAAATTGACCCGGAAACCGAGGTTGCAATGTTCAGGAGATCATCGTCAGACGTCTCAAGCTGCTTGACATAGTTTTCCATCTGGTCAATATGGTTCTGCACGGACTCGGACGACTGCTTCAGGCTCGTAACGTCATTGATGATGTCCTTTCTGGCTCCGTCAACGTCATCGGAAGCCGTCTTAACCTGACCGGTCGCATCGTTCATCGCACTCAGCGCCTCGCCGATCTGTTTTGATCCTGCGGCCTGCTCATCCATTGCGTACTTGATTTCCTTTACCATGTCGCCCGTCGTTCCAATTTTGTCCATAACAGCCATGAAGGACTTGTCGGCCAGGTCGGACGAAGCAACGACAGAAGAAATGGCAGTCAGAATGCCCTTGAGCTGCAGGCCGATTTTCTTTGACTGTGCCGAAGAGTTCTCGGACAGCTTACGGATTTCGTCCGCAACAACGGCAAAGCCCTGTCCCGCTTCACCGGCATGGGCTGCCTCGATGGCTGCATTCATTGCAAGGAGGTTCGTCTGGTTCGCAATGGAAGAAATGACGGAGTTTGCCTCATTAAGCATCTTGGACTGCTCTTCTATCTGCTGGATCTGCACGTTTACCTTACGTTGCTGCTCAATGCCGTTGTCAACATCGCCGCTCAGGTTTCCGAACTCGCTTGCCATGTGCTGGATGGAGTTGCTGACGGACTGGATGCTGCTGATCATCTCGGTAACGGCACTGGAAGCCTGCTCAACGCTCTCGTCCTGATTCCGCAGCAGTTCGCGCAGACCGTTCACGGCGTCAGAGATGCGGTCAACGGCCGCAACCGTACTGCCGACCTTCTCATGCTGTATGTCAACCTCGTCCCCGACACGCTTGATGCCGGAAAGCATATCGCCCAGAGAATCTGCATTCTTCTGAACCAGATTGCTCAGCTCATCACCATAACCCCGCAGGTCATTCTTGGACTTCTTGAGGTCGCTGATAATCTCCTGCAGCTTGGCGACAAAGGCATTGAAGCCGCCGACCACCTGGCCAAGTTCATCCTGCGCACCGGATCCGGCAAGACGGCGGGTCAGGTCAGCATGTCCCTGGGAAATCTCATTCATCGAGCTTCCGACCACCTGCAGGGGCTTTATGGTTGACCTGACAACAACAATACCGATTATGATAGCCAGAATCAGGGCAACAATACAGATGATAACCATTGCAACAAGCAGCTGACTGATACCGCCGTAGAAATCACTGTAGGGCGCAGCACAGATGACCGACCAGCTGCAGTCCTTGACCGGCTGGTAGGTAACTGCCATCTTCCTGCCGACACTCTCGTCAAAATAGACAATCGTGCCTGATGACCCGTTCAGAATGTCTGCAACAATCGGCTTAAAGCCGGCAGACGCCTCATCACTGAGCTTTACGGCACTTTTAACCTTTTCAATGTCCTCGTGTGCGATGATGGCGCCGGTTTTCCGGTCTACGATATAGGGATGCGATTTTTCCCCGACGGTAATGCCCTGTACGGTATGACACAGGGCCTCACTGTTCACGACGGATGCGATAACGCCCATGACGCTGCCCGACTCGCTGAAAATCGGCATGCCGTAGTAGGTGCAGACATGCCCGTTTACCTTACTGTAGCCCGGCTCCTGAATATAGTACTTCCCCTTGAGGGCGTTCGCAATGTAGGCCCGTTCGTGCAGGTCGCTCCATTTACCGGTTGTCGCATAGCCGATGCCTTCACCGTTATAGATGCCCATGCCGAGGTAGCCTTCCTCTCCCTTGACGGCAGAGTTCACGAGCTCCCACTTGTCGTGCAGGTCTACATTGGGATCCCGGATTACCGACAGCTTTGCCATGGCCGTCAGCATCTTGACTTCACGATCATTTATATTGAAAATATCTGACGCTGTTGCATGGGCAAGGTCCATATTTCCCGTCCGAACCGCATCAGTCAGCTCACTTTGAGCCTTCCGGTAAGAGAAAAAGACGACCGCCAGACAGGTCAGTACAATCATGAACGACTGGGCTGCTATGATTTTTGTCTTTATACCAAGTACCATGCTACAGAATCTCCTCTATTGTTTCATTATCGGTCTTTTATGCTTTTTCAGGTATCAGGAAGTAAAGGCTGACTCCAAGGCCTCTTTGCGCTCTGCACTGATCATATCATAGATTTTCTTGTTCAGCTGTCCCTTTACGGCAGGCTCCAGCTCCGGGGAGCCGTCTTCCTTTACGAACATGAAGATACCGCAGTTCATGCCGCCCCTGCTGTGCTTCATGACCAGAACCGCATCACTCGTAAAGTGCAGGCCGTTAAAATGCACGTCCACACGGTTAAAACGGTCATACACCCGGGCTTCAAGGGCTTCTTCAAAAACACAGCAGAAATACGCCCTGCTTATGTCCTTGAGTTGAGCCGTCGCATGAGGAAACACGACGCTGCAGCCCGCATTTCCATCTGCACGGACAATCTTGCGCCGTCCCCGGCCCCCTGCGCCGGCAAGCGTTTCAAGAATCCGCTCGAAATCCTCAGAAGCATTCCCTTTCAGGGCAAGGATGCCGGCATTTATCCTGGCATCATTCTGATAGTAACTCTCAATCTGGTAGCTGTCCGCCGCAGAAGGAAGTGCCTTGAGAACAATGCCAATCTTCTCTGAAGAGCGGTGCCTTGCACACAAGTCCTTGATGTAGGACTTCCAGTCTATGCCTGCAAGCGTAGAATCGATATTAAAAAAGAGAATACAACCCGGGAACAGACGTATGACATCCTCAACTTTCTTCTTCAGCATGGATGCACTTATATCAGACAATCCGTAGGCCTCATAGCCGTGGGACATGAGCCGCTCCAGACAGGAGTCTGGTATCAGAACCCCGTCCGGTGCTATAAAAAAGGTCTTCCTGCCTACAATTGCAACATCTTCTACCATATTTTTCAGTATACCATATAATCTGTATAGAAACAAGTTTTTTCGACCGGGCCCCACCGGGAATGCACCGGGGACGCGGCTACTTGGAACAAGGCTGCCGCACATGCTATACTGCCATACCGGAGCACCACGAATGGAACAGAAAAGCCTCCTCCAGACGCACGTCAATACACTGATTTCCCTTGCCTCGGGCCAGGATACACGGACAGCCGGCAGGCGGACGGGAAAAGCCGACCTGAACCGGATTGCGGCAGCCCTCCTCCGCCTGCAGCGGGGCCTCACCGGCGAGCGGAAGCTTGCAGGCGGGCACTATATGGACGAAAAAGCCCTGCTTTCCGCATATCTCCTCTATTACTGGCCGGTCTCCTACCAGCAGATGCGGTATATCCTCAGGCAGCTTCCCGGAGATTTTCTGCCCTCCTCACCGTGCACGGTAGGCAGGGAGTTTGCCATCCTTGATGTCGGTTCCGGCCCCGGACCAGCTTCCGCCGCACTCTGCGACTTCCTCCTGCAGGGGCAGAAGGACAAAACGGCCCCGCGTACCCGCAGCCAGCTTTCCCGTGCAGTTTCCGTGACCTTTACCGACCACGCTCCCCAGGCCCTTGCCCTTGCAAAGGCCCTTTTTGACCGGGACTTCCCTTCGGTGCAGGTACAGAGCCGGGTCGTCAACCTGGAACAGAATTCCGGGCAGGGAAAGCCCCCCCTGTCTCCGCTTCTGCCCGAAGCACAGGCCGGGAAACGATTCTCCGCAGTCCTCTTCAGCCATTCACTCAACGAACTGTGGCAGGGTCGGGAAAACCGGATTGCACGAAGAACGGCGCTTATCGGGCAGGTACTTGACCTTTATATGGAAGAAAACGCCCTTCTCATCCTGTGCGAACCGGCCCAGACGCAGAGCAGCCGGGAACTCATCGCCGTACGGGATGCCCTCCTCGCCGCCAGGACGGACCTGCAGCTGATCGCCCCCTGCGTTGCGGAAGGCTTCCCCTGCCCCGCACTCCTGCAGGGAGACGGCAGCACCTGCCATGCGGAAGGAAGCTGGGAAGCCGTTGAACCGGCCAGTTCCCTTGCGGAAGCGGCGGGACTTGACCGCCAGAGCATCAAGATGGCCTACTTTGCCTTCCGCAAGGGGGCGTCAGAAAAGTCTGACAGCGGAGTCAGTGCGGGGACACCCGCAGCAGCAGCGGGGCAGCACAGCCGGGAAGCGGACCTGTCAGGCGGAAGCTTTACCGCACGGATTGTCTCCGATGCCATGCTCAATAAGGCGGGCCGGGTCCGTTTTGTCCTCTGTGACGGAAAACAGCGCTTCAGCCTGTCGGCAAAGAAAGGCGATGCAGGCGCGGGAGCAAAAGGCTTCTGGAATCTGAAGCGGGGAAAACGCATCACGGTACGGGGAGCTGAACGCCGGGGAGAAGCGGAAAAACCGTCCTTTGCCATGACGGACGGGACCAAACTGACGGTTCTGGACTGAAAAGGCAGGACTGACAGCCCTGCAATGGCAGCTTCAGGCGTTTTCCTGCGTCTCGACCTTCAAATCGTTTTCAAGCGACTGGATGACGTTCATCTCTCCGCTGAGGATCTTGTCGCAGAGGTACTTCGGCATCGGCTTTCCTTTCAGGAAGCCCTGCACGTTCACCTTCTTTTCCCCGAAGCCCTTGAGCGTCTCGTACTGCTCGTTCGTTTCGACCCCTTCGGCAACGGTATCCAGTCCCATCTTCGCCACCATAGAGACGATGCTTTCCGTAATCTCGGTTTCCTTGTTTCCCGCAAGGGTTATGTTTTCAATGAAGGACTTGTCTATCTTGAGGGTACTGATGGGAAGGACACGCAGGTAGCGGATTGAAGAGTAGCCGGTTCCAAAGTCATCGAGGGAAATGCTGATTTCCATGTCCTTAATCTGATTGAGTTTGGCAAGTATGTCGTCAAAGTCATCGATGAGGATGCCTTCGGTAATCTCCAGCTCCAGATGCTTGGGATTCACCTTGGACCAGAGGACCTTGTCGCGGAGCTTCTTCATGAAATTCTTCTCCTTGAACTGCAGGGGAGAAATATTCACGCTCAGGATACCGTCGAAGTTTTTATCCCGCTCCCACTGGGAGAGCGTCATCAATGCCGTATCTATGACCCAATCGCCGATCGGAATGACAAGCCGGGACTCTTCCGCAAGGGGGATGAACTTTTCCGGGCTCACCCAGCCCATCTCACTGTCATGCCAGCGCAGCAGGGCCTCAAAGCCCCGGAGCCTGCCGGTTGCAACCTCAAACTGGGGCTGGTAATAGAGCTGGAAGAGGCGTTTTTTCAGCGCTTCTGAAAGCTTGCCTTCCATGTCAATGCGGTGGAGGAAGACATCCTTTATCTGTTTTTCAAAGTTGCAGATGCGGTTCCGCCCCTGCTTCTTGGCATCGCTCAGCGCAAGGTCGGTATACTTTAACAGTTCCTCTTCCGTCTGCGCATCATCGGGGAAAATCGCAAGACCGCCGGAAAGTCCGATGCCAATCTCGTTCATCCGCCTGCGCAGCTCGTTCCCGATGTTCTCAAGCGGCTGAGCTGACTTCAAATGCCGCATGAGGATAAAGAACTCATCGCTCGAAAAGCGGAAGCAGGAAATGGACGCCGTTTCCAGGCTGTGCAGAAGGCTGGAAAACTTGATGATAAGTTCATCTCCCACGGTATGCCCCTGGGAGTCGTTTATGTGCTTGAGGTTATCCAAGTCTACCAGGAGCAGGCCGAACTTTCCCCCGTTCGCCTTCGCGTCTTCAATGGCCTCCGCGATGGTATTGCTCAAACTCGCCCTGTTGTGCAGCGTCGTCAGGGAATCATAATAGACGGAATAGCGCAGCTGTTCATTCAGAATCTTCACGCTGTCCAGCTTGGACTGCAGGCTGGCCCGGCTTATGCTGAGCTCTTCGGTCAGCGCGGCAAGGCGCTCGTTCTGCCGCCGCAGCTGCATCTCGGTTTCCGTCCCCTTGCTGATGTCGAACAGCATCACCGTGACGCAGTTGTCGTCAATCGGCGTAACGACCATCTTGACGTGGCACTTGGTCATAAAGGAATAAAAGGTCCGCTCAAGAATCCGGTTATCGTAGACGCAGGTCTTGAACAGCTGCATCCAGTCTATGTCGGCATGCATCTTATCCTGCATCTGGGAAAGCAGGATATGGAGCTTGAAGTTGTTTGCCGTCAGATAGGCAAAGCTGTTGTTCTGATACTCCAGTCTGACATCAACGATCTCTTTTTTCTCATTATAGACGGGACCGGCGACAGCCAGAGCCTGGGGCAGGGTGTCAAATATCTTCTTAAAGGCTGTCGTTTCCATAGTAGCGCAGGGACCTCCGTCTGTCTGTTTTCATACAGAGTATTCAATAAAACTATTCTACACTACATTTCGTTTTTCTTCAAGAAAGAGTTTCATGCAGTTTCATGCGACTTTTTCCCGTAAAGTAGCGGAGAAACGCTTGACACTTTTTCGTATTTTATATATGATGATTTACATCAAAACCAACGTGCTCCCTTAGCTCAGTTGGTAGAGCAACGGACTGTTAATCCGTCTGTCGCAAGTTCAATCCTTGCAGGGGGCGTTTAAGCTTCGTCTTATCGGGCGGAGCTTTTTTTTATGTCCAACAAACCGCATTCCAGGAAAACGAACCGCAAGGATTGAAGCGGAATGAGCGCACGGCAAGGCCGCGGAAAGGCGCCACGGACGGCGCCGTCAGCGAATGGAGCCGTCCCGGAGCGGACGGACAGGAAGTCAGGACGCGGAGGGCAATCCTTGCAGGGGGCGTCTTAAGACCTGTCAGTATCGGCAGGTCTTTTTCATTTTAAACAAATCTGCAAGGATTGAAGCGGAATGAGTGCCGTGCGGAAACTGTACTTGGCCCGTACCGTTCCCGCCAACACCCCTGCAGAAACAAAAAAAGCCTGTCTGTCCGACAGGCTTTTTCCAAGCTATCCGGTCACCGGTGACGGACAGCTTACGGTAAGGTCAAGCGGTCAGACCTTGAACTGGTCTATCTCGTTGCCAATCTTTTCGATGGAATCCTTCACCCGCTCCGAAATGCTGCTCAGCGTAGAACCGCTTTCATCGATTCTCCGCGCGCCCGCCGACATCTCATCAATGCCGGACTGCATGGCCTCCGTAAACTTCTGAAGGCGGACGACCTCCTGCAGGATGACCTTGTTGCCCTCGTTCATCTCGGTTGCGGCGTTGCGGACTTCCACCGTACTGTCGTTCATGTTGTGCAGGGCAGAGATAATCTGCTGAGAACCGGACTTCTGCTCCTCCATAGCCGCTTTAATGTGCGTTACAAGCCCGTCAGTCTCCGTAATCTGATCCGTCACGGAAGAAAATGCCTGGCTTGAGTCGGCGGACGCGCTGACGACCGTCGCAATCAGCGACTGAATATTCTTCAGCTGCAGGCCGATCGTTTTGGACTGCTGGCTTGACGTCTCGGAAAGCTTACGGATTTCATCGGAAACGACCGCAAAGCCCTTTCCCGCCTCACCGGCATGGGCCGCCTCGATTGCGGCATTCATGGCAAGGAGGTTCGTCTGCTTGGCGATATTGGAGATGGTTGCGTTTGCCGCCTGCAGCATCGTGGACTGCTGCTCAATCTGCCGTATCTGGCTGTCAACGGCCTGCTGCTTGGTAATGCCGCCCTGTGCCTGTTCCTCGAGCAGGTTGAACGAAGACGCCATCTTGTCCACGGAATGATTGACGGACTCAATGTTGCCGATCATCTGCTCAACCGCACTCGATGCTTCCGACACGACGGCGGACTGATTTTCGATCATGCGCTTGAGCGATTCGATGTTGGAAGCAATCTCATTCACCGACGCACTCGTCTGGTTCACGCTCGAGACCTGATTCTCTATCTGGCCGGAAATCGTCGCGATGTTCGAGATGATTTCCCGGATGGACGCCGACGTTTCCTGCGCACTGCCGCTCATGTCGTTGCCCGCAGCATCAAGCTGCGCCCGGGACTGCTGTATGTCGCTCATAATGCCCTGCAGCTTTTCCGTAAAGAGGTTAAAGCCCTTGACCACGTCGCCGATTTCATCGTTGGAAGCCTCGTCAATGCGCTGGGTCAGGTCTGCATGACCGCTCGCAATCCTCGTAATGGACGCCTTGACAGTCTTGAGCGGCTTGAACAGGAGGGCAATCAGCAGGACCGTTATGAGGGACGAAAGCGCGAGGCTGGCAAACATGACCCACACCATGGACCCTTTCATCGCAAACAGGGATGCAAAATATACCTTATAGGGGGCGACGGCAAAGACAGTCCAGTCCGTTCCCGGTACCTTCTTGTACGACGCAATGAGATGGGCCTTCAGGCTGGGATCAAAGAAGTCCTCTACCCCTTCCCTGCCTTCGAATATGTGATTCAGGATAAGCCCGAGCCCCTGTGTCTCATCGAGTTTTTCCCCGCTGTCCGTTTCGTCGGTCCCCTCGTTGGCATTGGCAATCGTCACCCTCGTCTTGTAGTTTATGACGGACGGATGCATGCCGCCGCCCATATCAATGGAAGAAATGGTGTCATAGACCGAATTTCCGCCGATAACCATAACAACGGCACCGATGGGCTTCCCGTTCTTATCGTAGACAGGAACACCGTAGTGCTGCAGGACGGAATTCGTGATTGCGCTCATGGCCGGGTCAGAAACGAAATCCTTACCGGCAAAGGACTGCTGAAAGTAGGGACGGCTTGCAAAATTAATGATGCGCCCGTCGCCCGTAATGGCATTGCCTTCCTTGTCATAGAAGGCGATATTCTCATAATACCCGCCGAGCGCCCCCGCAATACCCGCAAGCTGCCTGGTCTTTTCTTCGAGGGAAACTGTTTCATCCTTTATAAAGGCCTGTTCTGCAAGGAAATGGAGAGCCGCAAAGTTCTTCGCATTGACAGCCGCAATCTGATTCGCAACATCATCGGCAACCGATGACAGATGGTCATTGACGCTCTTATTCATGCCTTTCGCCGCAATCCGGTAGCTGATAAGGCTTATCGCAATATTGGAAACAATGACGACAGACAGAAAAATAACCAGCAGTTTAATCGTAATCGGAACACGGAACGATGACTTCTGGGACATAAGGCCTCCTCTGCCAGAATCAGGCGCTTTTCAGGCAGCTGTTACTGACAGCTATCATTATATACTGTTCCGGGAAAAAATCAACGCCCCAGTTCCCCTGAAATCCGGGTATGAGGACTAAAGAAAGTAAAAAAACTCTCACAGGGGCCTGCCTGCCGGCATACGGACAGGTGTACGGCAGACGCATGACATCCCGGACGCTCTGTCCGGGTCATGCTGCAGCCGCTCCGCCTTTTTAAGCTGCGCAAGCGGCTTTTAAATCCGCACGGTTTCTACCATATAGCGGATTGACGTTCCGCTCTCATCCTCGACCGTCTTCTGGATGACGAATACAACGGACTTGCCGGAAGGATCGGTGAATATCTTTTCTATCTGGTAGGAACTGACCCCTTTCCGCTCATACTGGGGATTGCCGACCTTCCAGGAACCGAGCAGCTTACCGTGCTGGTCTTCCATGCGCATATCGATGTAATAGCTGGAACTGACGTTCTTTCCCCGTCCCTTGACGGTCTGCCTGAGCTGAATCTTAAAGAATACGTCCGTGTCGTCGCTTGACCGTTCAAAGTCCTGAAAGACAATCCTGTCAGATACGCCACCACCTTCCGGCTTGGTAACCTTTCCGTCAGGGACATTCCGTATGTACAGGAGGTTCCGGGGAGAAACGGGGGAACACTTAAACCTGCCGAGGGAAGATGCGTTTTTCTTCAGGAGGGCATCAAAGGCCTTCCGACCGCTGACCTCCGTCGTCGCGCTGCTCGGCTTCGTGGCAAATACGCCGCCCGAAACAAAATCGTTCGCTGCAACATCGACGGCATAGATTTCGGCGTATGCCTGGAAGCTCAAATCGGTCTTCCCGTACTCGCCGAAGATATATGTCCTTCCGTCTTCTGAAAAACCTATGTCAGAAAAAGCCGCCGCATCGCCTGCAAAGGAAAACGAAGCCATCAGAGACAGGGCACAGGCGGCGATAAGTACTCGCTTCATAGTTCCTCCCATTTCAAATATCGGATGCAGTGCTTCTGACTTTACAAAAAACAGCGATTGCTTTATGCTAGGAACACAAGCTATGACCCTGAAAGCAAGGAACCGGATCCTGATACTCTTCTTTCTGATGGCTCTCCTCGACACGCTGCTGAATGCAGGCCTCTTTATACGGAGCATCATGGCAGAAACCCTCTCCTTCCCGCCCGATGCCGACATCGAACGGCAGATAGCGCTCCTTTCCAGACTGGACCTGCTCGCCTATGAGCCGCTTGCGGTCTGCATTTCCTGCCTCGCTTTCAATGCATACGCCCTCCTCACGACGCTGATCATCTACCTGAGCTTTGAAAAGACCCAGGCACTCGAAACCATCTATTTTCTCGGCTTCCTCCTGAGCTGCCTGGCAGAAAGCACCCGCCTGTTCATACCGATCTATGCCCTTGCACAGGATGCTCCGGCCTCCCTTGCAGTGCTGACCCGCATCGTCATCGGAGCGCGGATGCTCGCCCCCCTCTCCTTCCTCTTCGCCGAGCTGTTCAGCGACACGGAATCACGCCTGTTCGTGGAACGGAATTTAGTCATCATGCTCCTCGCTTCCATCTTCATGGGCCTGCTGATGCCGCTGCACACAGGCGGCTATTCGTCAATATTCACCTATCAGTGGGGCATTCAGGACATCTTTCACCTGAGCAGGCTCCTCATGGTAGCGGCAACGCTGCTCGCCATTATCTGCAAGATTGCGGTAAACTATTCAACGGAAACCATACACGAAGGCATCGGCTTCCTCATCAGCATCTGCGGCTACTTCATCCTCTGCAACAGCGATGCCTACATTCTGGTCATCGTCGGGGCAGGCGCCCTCTTCATCGGGACCGTCTACTACCTGCGGTCCATGCACCAGCTCTACCGCTGGCGCTAGAGCTGGACCTGGCAGGAGGCCGCAAAAGCGGCAGCCGGGGAACAGCCTGTCCTAAAGATGCAGGAGGAACTGGGAGACGCCGCCGAGCACGAGGGGAATGACGACGTTGTCATAGTCCTTGAGGGGCAAAAGCTCAATGAACATCCCCACGGACGCAATGATGAGGGCAAGGCCGCATTCGCCCGAAGCAAAGAAGCAGGAAAGGAATATTGCACAGAAACACGTAAGACTGCCGGCAGCCGTCTTACCCTGCGTCAGGGGCAGCTGCATCCTGCCGAACAGGCGGCCCGCCAGGCTTGCCAGCCCGTCCCCGAAGGCGAGGGCATAAATGCCGATTGCGGCAGGCAGCGGCTCCCAGAGCAGGGCCGAAAGCAGGATCCCGGACGCAAGGGTCACGGGGCCGAATACAAAGCCGTTTTCGTCGCGCTTGCGGGCGGCAACGGCAGTCACGGACGAAATGACGGGAATCTCATGCCCCGAAAGCCGGGCAAGCTCTGAGACCGTGTACAGGATAACGGCAAGAAAAAGCAGGACGATGACCGGCCAGTAAAAGCGGGCGAGGAAGAAAGGCAGGCTGGCGCCGCATATATGAATGGACTTGCGGACAAACTCCTTCCGCAGCTCATTGATATGCTGGCGCCTGACGACCCCAGAATCTATCTGGCAGGAATAGCTCCGCACTTACAGGCCCTCTTCCTCATCACTCTTGACCATCGGAATCGCCGTGTAAATCTCGGGGCTGAACTTCAGCTTCGGCTCCGTGATGTACTTGATGTTCTGCTCCGCAAGGTTTGAGCCTCCGGCGCGGACCATCGTCTCCTGATTGCGGGCAAGGGCATCCCATGCCCGCAGGCTATCCTGTAGACTGACGATTGACTGGGCATTGTACTTGCTGTTGCCCGTCATTTCCGCAATGCGGGACAGGGTAACGCCGAGGTTGTTCGATGCCTTCATGTAGGTATCGACGATGTCCGCATGGTCCTCGCGTACCTGGGGCAGCATGATGCCGTATATCTGCCGCTGGGCATCCAGAATCCGCAGGAGCTTCTCGTAGTAGCCCTGTGCCGCATAGTTGTCGTCACGCAGGCTCAGGGTGTTCGCGAGGGCAAGCAGGGAATGCGTGTCGTCCGGGTCGCCCTCCGAGCTCAGACGGAATGACATCAGTGCCTCGGGATAGTTCCGGTTCGTATACTGGATGTAGCCGATTCGGTAGCGGATTGACGGCGTATCATTCTCGTTGTTGACGGACTTGACGTAGTTGTCGAGCGCCACGTCCATCTTGCCGGAGATGAAGTAATCGATGTTGCCGAGGTCCGCATACAGCTTTCCGACGGACTCCGTTCCCTTGAAGTACTTGTTCGAGGCATTTTCCTTCTCAAAGAGGTCCTTACCCTTCACGTACTGGGTTTCGGCATCGATATACTTTTCTTCCTCCGCATAGGCCTCACCGAGCAGGCGGTAGGTATCGATGAGCTTGTAGGTGTCGCGGGTGCTCCGCGGCCGCATTGCAGTAAAGAACTCGATCGCCTGATTAAAGCAGTTCATGCCGAGCTTGGTATTATAGGCACGCATATAGTAGCGGCCCATGTTGTACAGCGCCGTCGGGTTCTGGGGATTGGACTTGACCGCCGCTTCCAGAAGGCCGCGCAGGCCCTCGATGTGGCTCCGCAGGTACTCCTGTGACGGGGGCAGGTCGCCGTAGCGCTTGTCGAGCAGGTAGCCGGAAACTTCAATAAGGTCTTCCGAATCAAGGTTCTTGTTGTCGGGGAAGTAGCCCTCCTTATACTGCAGGACCTGCGGCAGGTTGTCCGTCCGCACGTAGTAACGCATCTGCCGGGAGAGGATCTTCGGCGTCAGCTTCTTCTGGTTCCCGTACAGCTCGTACAGGAGGTCGTACTGCTCCTTCGCCTTGTCGAACTTCGCCGGATCATCGTCCGCCCATGACAGGTAGGTATCGCCGAGCTGCAGCATGCCGTCATAGTCGTTGACGTAGTAATCCAGCACTTCCCGCTTCAGGATCTTCTCAGCCTCCGGGTAGTTGAACATGTCATTGGCAAGCATGTCCGCAAGGGCAAGTCCGGCAGGCTTGTCCTGCTTATAGCGCTTGAGGATCTGCCGGTACATGTTTTCCGCCCGGTCAAACTGCTTGTGCGCCCGGTAGGACTCCGCATACCTGTAGAACCAGTTCTTGACGGACTGGAACACCAATGCGCGGTTGAACTTGTCTTCCGACTGCGGATACATGTTTTCTTCTATTAATTCATAGCCCTGCTTGTAGAAGTGGCGGGCCATCAGCGGCTTATAGACAAAGTTGTCGCTCAGAATCCAGATGCAGAAGATGAGGATTGCCGCCGCCGTGCCGAGTATGGCAAGGGGCAGGATCCGGTTCTTGAGCTGGTACTGGGGCGTCTTCTTATAGGCTTCCCATTCCTCATTGCTCCGCCGCTCAAAGTCCTTGGGAACGCTCAGGGACTGAATGCCGAGCTGCTGCAGGTCTTCATCAGAGAGCAGTTTTTCCAGGTCAGAGGCAACTTTCTTCGCCGGGACCTTCTTCAGGACCTCTTCGAATATCTCAAACTGTGCGTCATCGGTAAAGTCGCTCTTGGTTGCAAACAGCTCGATCGCAAGGCGGATATTGAGCGGATAATGCTCAAGGTTTTCGAGGAAGAGCTTATATTCCGCGTCGGTAAAGGTATTCTTCGGCTTCGCAGGACCGGAAGCAGGTCCGCTTTCGGTGTCGGCAACCGGTTCGGGAGCCTTTTTGTTCAGGTTCGCCGTTACCGTATCGGAGAAGCCGGGGATCGAGAACTCCTCGTTTCCATCCTGTGCCGTTATGTTGCCGAGCTCAAAGTCATTTCCCGCATCAACCGGCGCGTCAAAGTCAACACCGTCCATCCCGGACGTATCAAAGGACTCAACGGTATCTCCGGCATCCTCAGATTCCGCAGCAGCTTCTGCCTCCTCCAGAGGTGGAGCCTCGTCAGGGGCGCCAAAGGAATCCATGTCGCCGATGTCGGGCAGATCCATGCCATCCAGAGCGGCAGCGGTCCCCGTATCCATGGCGGTCATATCGTCGGAAGCAGGAAGCTCTTCGACACCCGTATCAGCGGCCCCCATATCCTTCGTTTCCCCGTCATCGGAGAAGTCAGGCAGGTCGCCCAGTTCGGCGAGCGTGTCAGCGTCCGCAGGCAGCTCTTCCACCGCTTCCGCAGCCGGAGAAAGCTCCTCTCCCGCAAGCTCACCCATATCCGGCAGGGCGGTCTCGTCTTCTGCGGCAACACTTTCGTCAGCGGCAGGAACCGTATCGCTAAAGAGGCTTTCGTCGAGCGCCGACAGTTCAGCAGCTGCATCGACGGCGTTGCCCGTATCACCTGCTTCATCAGCGCTGCCCGCATCAAACGGCTCCGTCAGCCCGACAGCTTCCGCAGAGCCGGCATCCATTGTTTCGCCGCCTGCCGGTATTTCAGCGCCAAAGTCGGGGCTGTCCAGGTCAGAGACATCAAAGGGCTGTTCCGCTCCGGCAGTGTCCTCCCCTTCGGGGATGGCCCCGCCCGCTTCCTGCTTCTTCCGGTCCTCATAGGCGGCAAGGGCACCCGGATCGGGCGCTTCCCGCAGCTCGTCCGGCAGGGATTCACCAAGGTCAAGCCCCTCACCGGCAGCATCAAAGTCAAAGCTGCTGTCCGAAGCAGCATCCCCGGCATCTGCGGCCTCTGCAGAGGCAGTTCCGGCGTCCGTGAACGCAGCAGCATCTGCATCATCTATAGTAGGTATGTCATCAGGCAGTTCCGTCAGGCTGTCAGCCTCAGCGGCAGGCTCGGGGATAAAGGCCTCTTCTGCGGGTTCCGGGACCGCTTCGACAGCAGGCTCCGGGTTCGCTTCCGGCACGGCAGACGCAGTGGGATCCGCAGCGGCGGCAAAGCTGGCGAGGTCAAACTCGTCATCCTCATCGGCAGCCGCACTTTCTTCAGGACCGGAAGAAGCTGCCGCCGCGGGGGCTTCGTCCTGCACCCCGTAGTCATCATCCTCTTCTTCCTCTTCCGTTTCAACGGTCCCGTCCCCGCTGAAGGCAAGGAGGGAATCAAGGTCCTGATCCTCAATGGGGGTCAGGTCTTCCTCCTCCTCTTCCTCTTCTTCCTCGGCAGGATCTTCAAAGTCGCTCAAATCATCAGCCATGATGTTCAGGTCGGAACCAGGATTCAGGATATTGGAGACATCAGGCATGACGGGAGCAGGAGCAGCCTCAGCAGCAGGCTCCTTCTTTGCGCTGGAACCGTCGTCAAACAGACCTTCGACGTTATATTTTTCACGCTCCCTTTCTGCGGCAGCGGCTTCGGCCTGCTGAACCTCTTCTTCAGAGACGACCGGCATTCCTTCGGCAAAATCCGCGGAGTCATCGGCAACGGTAATCTTCTTGGGAATCTTGACCGTTACAGGCTTTTCGCCCCGGGCAGAACGAATCTTTACCTCGTCACCCAGAGTCAATATATCCGCGTTAAACTGTTTGAGCTGATTTAATCCTGGCATAGCCTTTTCATTATACTCCGCAAATTAACAATCTTTCAAGTTCAATATCGGAATAAAAAAAAGCCACTATAAGAAATTTCCATTGCAATTACCAGTGAATTATAATAAAGTAAGAAATAGGGAGGCCGATATTATGTGTATGGATAAGAAGATCTTCCGTTCATTCGCTATTTCCCTGCTCATGCTGCTTATCCCGGGGCTTTTCTTCGCCGCGGAAGTCAAAACCGGCCTCACCGAAGAAGAGGCAGATTACGCAAATCTGGTAACCGGCATAAATACGGTTCAGGAGCCGTACATCAAGAACGGCTATGTTGTATTCACCGCCGACAAAAGCGCCCGCTTTGTCGGAATTGCGTTCGATTTTGAAAACTACAAGACCATCCACCACTACCAGAAGCACAACACCTATACGGACAGCGGGGAAGTCAAGAGTTCGCTCTACTTCTATGCCCTCAAGCTGACGAAGGACATGCAGAAGATCAAGTACCGCGTCGTCATCGACGGGCTGTGGACCCTTGATCCGACCAACGAAAGCAGGATTTTTGACCGCTCGACCGGCCTGCTCCTTTCCGTCTATGACGCAACGCGGGACATTCCCCCTGCAACCGAGCAGCTGAAAAGCGGGATTGTCCGCTTTGTCTATCAGGGCGAGGAAGGCAAGCAGGTCCGTCTCGGCGGCAGCTTTACCAACTGGGACAGCTGGATTTACGAGATGAAGGAAGTAAAGCCCGGTCTCTACCAGTTTGAACTGAGCCTCCCGCCCGGAACCTACCAGTACGCCTATTTTTCGGGGATGAACACGATTGTCGACACGACAAACCCCGAACGCTGCTACACGATAGACGGCAAGACCGCCTCGCAGATTACCGTCCGCTAGACTGCTCACGCACTCAAGGGTGCCGGTGTATCGTTTCCGCCGCCGTTGTCGTTGTCACCGTCATCATCAAAGCCTTTCATATACGCAATGAGCATCAGCCTGCGCAGGGCCTTGGGCAGTGCCTCGCGCAGGGCTTCCGTCTGCCCCCCGTCCGGGGCCAGGGACAGGGCCTGTTCCATGAAATCCGCCATAATCGGAAGCGGTGCAGAAAAGCGCGCAAGCTCCTCCTCCCCGTACTCCCGGTGCTCAAAGGGCAGCAGCGTCTCGTCAGGATAGAAGCGGCAGGGCCGCCAGCGGGGCCTGCCGTTTTTGTCATGCTCACCGGCATAGCCGAACAGGCGGCAGATGAGGCAGCGGCCTCCGTAGACCGTGCAGTGGTAGGGAGTCCCGGGGTCAAAGAGGATGCAGCCGTCATCGTTGTTGGCAGATACAAAATCGCCTTCCATGATCCAGCGGGCAACACGGGGATTGTTTTCCAAAAGCCAGGCAGCCAGATAGAGGGCCTCGCATTCCAGCAGGTCCGGCTCAAAATGCGCACAGCAGTCCCCGCAGCCATCCGGGCAGGAGAAGGAGGCCGCCGCCTTCCAGGCTTCCTGCCGGTCCGCAATACGTGCATACACGGCCCCGAGGGAGTCGATAAGCTCCTTTTCGTGCGTATCTTCCAGAATCTTCAAGATATCCATAGCATGCCGTCCCTATCATTGACAAGAATTACCCGATTCTAGCAGAAAGAACAGCGAAACGCAAGCAAATGTCCGCTATGGGGCCCCTCCCCGCTCCATACGTTTTTATCCCTGCTCCATACGGTTCCTCCTCCCTGCCCCCTTGCCGTTTGCATGCAAAAACCGATATATTGATCATATATTACTCGTCTAGATAGAGATATTATATAGAAGAAAATCTGAAAGGAGAATAGACAATGGCTGAAGAATCATGCAACCACGAATGCGGAGGCTGCGGCAAGGAAGGCTGCAAGGACAGGGACATGCACGAACAGCTTCGCGCAGGGTCTTCCGTCAAGAAAGTAATCGCAGTCATCAGCGGTAAGGGCGGCGTGGGAAAGTCCCTCGTCACGAGCCTGCTTGCGGCAAAAGTGCACCGGGACGGCTACCGGTCGGCAATACTCGATGCAGACATCACCGGTCCTTCCATTCCGACCGCGTTCGGCCTGCAGGAAGAACGGGCAGAAGGCGGCTCCATGGCAGGCCCCGACGGGAAGCATTCGGAATACCTCAAGCCCGTCGTCAGCGAAGGCGGCGTGCAGATCATGTCCATGAACTTCCTGCTCCCCCACGAAACCGACCCGGTCATCTGGCGCGGTCCGGTCATCTCCGGTGCAGTCCGCCAGTTCTGGAGCGACGTCCTCTGGGACAACGTGGATTTCATGTTCGTGGACTGTCCGCCGGGAACGGGCGACGTTCCGCTGACCGTCTTCCAGTCCATCCCGATTGACGGCATCATCGTCGTCGCCTCGCCCCAGCAGCTGGTCCGCGTCATCGTGGAAAAGGCCGTCAACATGGCGAACATGATGAAGGTGCCGATTCTGGGTCTCATCGAGAACATGAGCTACGTCAAGTGCCCTGACTGCGGCAGGGAACTGCGCATTTTCGGCGAAAACAACATTGACGGCATTGCAAAGGACTTTGGCCTTGAAGTGCTCGCCCGCCTGCCCATCGAACAGAACATGTCCGTCGCCGTGGACAACGGCGAAGTGGAAACGATCGACGAAGGTTACATAGACCGGGCGGCCCAGGCCGTTGAAAGCATGATCAAGAAGGTGTAATGCCCCGCCTTATCTGCGGCCCCATGGCAACGCTGAGCCATGAGGCCTTCCGCCGCAGCGTCGAACGGTTCGGCGGCTGCGACGAATACTTTACCGAAATGATAAACGCCCCTTCCCTCCTGAACAGGGGACCATTCGAGCAGTATTACCTGCTGAACGGTCCCAGCCCTGAAAAAATCGTCTGGCAGCTGACGGGAAACCGTGCCGGTCCCCTTGCGGAAGCGGCAGCCCTTGTTGCGGAACGGGGCGGCATTGGCGTGGACATAAACATGGGCTGCTCCGCCCCCCAGATCTACAGGACCGGGGCGGGCATCGCCTGGATGACCAGGCCGCTGGAAGAAACACGGGAAGCGGTCAGGGCCGTCAGGCAGGCTCTTGTCCCCTTCCCCGCCATGCGGCTCAGCGTCAAGTGCAGGCTCGGCGACGAGGATTTTACCGACGGGGGCTTTTTCGCCTTTACCGACATGCTGGCAGACGAAGGCGTCCAGCTGATAACCCTGCACCCGCGGACCAGGAAAGAAAAGAGCCGCGGCCTCCCCCGCCATGAGTATGTGGAAAAGCTCTGCCTGCGCTACGGCGGACGGCTGCAGGTGTACCTGAACGGGGGCGTCAAGGATGCGGGAACGCTGCAGGCAGCCCTTGCCGCGGCCCCAGACACAGACGGCGTGATGATTGCCCGCGCCGTAGCCCAGAAGCCCTGGCTGTTTGCGGAACTGAAACACACACGTATAATAGAAGGAAACGCCGGGGTCCTGACCGATCCGGCAGATGATTCCACGGACGGTCCAAGGGTCGGTCCGACAGACGGTCCGCTGAAAATTGACTGCCAGCAGCTTGCCCTCGACTTCATTGCCGACGTTGAAGCCTGCCAGCCCCCGGAGTTCTACCGGACAAGGCTCCAGCGCTTTTTCGCCTACTACTGCGACAACTTCTCCTTTGCCCACTACTTTAAGACAAAGATGCTCAATGCAACCAGCCCGGACGAATGCCGTGCGCAGGTGCTGGACTACTTTGCCCGCCAGAGCGGCGACCGCTACCGGACCCTGTAAGCCCCGGCGGCATGCGCTTTGCCCGCTGGCAGGCAGCTTAGTCCCGCGGACAGCCTACCGGCGGGCGGCCAGCTTTTCTACGGCAGCAAGGGACAGGCCGGGTTTTAAATGCTACTAAGCCGGGTTTTAAATGCTACTAAGCCAGGTTTTAAATGTTGCACGGCTAGGTTTTAAATGCTGTAAGACTGGGTTTTAAACGTTGTAAGGCTAGTTTTTAAACGTTACACGGCCAGGTTTTAAACGTTGCAAGGCCAGTTTTTAAACGTTGTACGGCCAGTTTTTAAACGTTGTACGGCTGGGTTTTAAATGTAGCACGGCACGAAAATGAAAATCCCGGAGGAAGAGCGGGCGAAGTACGCGGCGATGCTGGCACAGGAGGCGTAGAAGACCTGCCCGCCTCCCGGTTCGGCCGGAGACCCCGCATCGACCCCTTGAGTAAATGCCGACAAGTCAATAGAATGAAAGGGCGTTTGAATCTTTGCATACAGGGAGTTCCGCATGGTTGCACTTATCATAGGTATCATTTTGATTTTGTTCTGCGTCTTCGCCTGCCTGCCCATGGGGCTGGCATGGGGAGCCGCCGTCATCGCATTCCTGAAGGGCTGTGCGCCCGTCCTCGCCGCCTTCATCGGACTGGTTTCCGTGTTCATCGGCATTGCCGACATCAAGGACAAGCGGGAAGCAATGGCCGAAGAAGAAGAGGCCATGAAGGCCGAAGAAAGCAAATAGGGAGGGTTCCATGGCAGACGCAGCATCTTCAATTCTGTCGGCGCTGGTAAGTTCGGCAAACATCAAGAACATCGGCAAGGAAGCAGGCGCTTCGACTGCCGACGTCAAAAAGGTCCTGACAAGTGCGCTTCCGAGCCTCCTGCAGGGTGCGAACGCTCAGGCAAGCGGTGCTTCCACGGCCGCAGGCTTCCTGCAGGCGATCAGCTCGCACGCTTCGGACAAGGCCGGTACGATTGACCTGTCCGACGGCGCCAAGATTCTTTCCCACCTGCTCGGTTCCGGCATGACGGGTACGACGAATGCCGTCGCAAAGGAGTCCGGCGTTGACAAGGCCAAGGTAAGCTCAATTCTCGCTGCCGCCGCTCCGATCCTGCTGAGCGTGCTGGGGCAGCAGACGAACGCCTCTTCTTCCAGCTCAAATGCGGTCGCCGCCCTGCTGGGCAGCGTTGTTTCGAACAACATGGGCAGCATTCTTTCGGGCCTCCTCGGAGGCGGATCTCCCGCCCAGTCCGGCAGCAAGCCGGGCAGTTCCTCAAAGCCCGGTTCGGCAAAACCGGGCAGCGGCAAGAAGCAGGACCTCGCCGGGGCAGCCGTGAATATTCTGGGCAGTCTGCTCAAGTAAGCACTTGACTATTTTTACGATATAGTGATATAGTTTTATACCCCGTACATAGTGCAGGCAACTGCTCATTGCCTGCAGACATTCCGAGGCAGGATGCAAGGCTTTGGATGTCGAAAGTTTTATTTGAAGGTACACATACATGGACGAGAAAGGTAAGAAATTTCAGACAGTCTTTGCCAAGGGTGGAGAGACCAAGCATGACTGGTACATCATCGACGCTTCAGGACAGACCTTGGGACGCGTCGCAGCAGTCGTTGCCGCAACCGTTCGCGGTAAGAACAAGCCGACCTACACCCCCAACGAAGAGTGCGGAGATTATGTTGTCGTCATCAATGCCGACAAGATTGTCGTTTCCGGCAACAAGGGTCACGACATGCTTTACCGCCATTACACCGGCTATGTCGGCGGACTCAAGAGCGAGTCTTTTGACTCCCTGCTTGCCCGCAAGCCGACCGAGCCGCTCAGGAAGACGGTCTGGGGAATGCTGCCCCACAACCGCCTGGGCCGCAAGCTCGTAAACTATGTCAAGATTTACGCTGGCAGCGAGCATCCCCATGCCGCCCAGAATCCCAAGCCGCTGGCAGTTTGAGTTAAAAGGAGTTTACCGTGGTAACGAATATAGCAATTGGAACAGGAAGAAGGAAGACCGCCGTTGCCCGCGTGTTTCTGCGCGAGGGAAGCGGTAAGATTGTCGTGAACGGAAAGGACGTGAAGGAGTATTTCCCGACTGATGAGGAAGTCCGCCTCGTCCACCAGCCCCTTCTGGTTACTTCAAACGATTCTAAGTTTGACATCCTGATTAACGTACAGGGTGGCGGACTGAATGGACAGGCAGCTGCCTGCCTGCACGGCATCTCCCGCGCACTGACGCAGGTTGATCCCAACTGCCGCACCGCCCTCAAGGCAAACGGCTACCTGACCCGCGATTCCCGTATGGTCGAGCGCAAGAAGTACGGTCAGAGGGGAGCCCGCCGGCGCTTCCAGTTCAGCAAGCGCTAAGGATTCTTTTCCTTTTCGCATGACATTGAGCGAAATAGAGCAGACTGCACCGGGTGTGTGGAAAATCACGCCGTCGGGTGGGTCTGCCTTTTTTTTGCGCGAAGCCTATCTTTCCTGCCTTTCCCCCGACGTGCTGGAGCAGTCTTGCCGCGCCCTGACCGCCGCCGGAGATTCGCCCGTCGAATTTTCCGATGAGGAGTATGCGGATATGCTTTCTGCTTCCCTTGCATATTCCGCCGAAACGCTGGCGATGGGATATCTTGCCCGGGTGGAACAGTGCCGGACGGCACTGACGGCAAAGCTCGGCAAGAAGGGACTTGCCGCTCAGGACATAGAGCGGGCACTGGACTATCTGGAAGGATGCGGCTACCTGGACGACCGGCGTTTTGCCGGGGCATGGCTCCGCAGCCGGGCGATAAACCACGCCGAAGGGCGGCTCCGCCTGGGAGCCGAGCTTGCCGCCCGGGGCATTGCCCGGGAGGACGCCCGGGCAGCACTCGAGGAGTTTTTCAGCGAGCATGATGAAGGCGAGCTGTGCCGGAAGGCACTTGAGCGCAGCATGAAAACCTGCAGGGACCGGAACCGCCTTTTCCGCTCCCTGCTCCGCAAGGGCTTTACCGCAGCGGAAATCACTGCGGCTCTGCGGGAGACAGAACTGGTCTAGCCCTTGAGCGCGCGGTTCGCCCGGATGAGGGCGAGGCGCTGTTCCACCTGTCCGCGGGAGGTCAGGCTGTCCGGCGGGGTATTGAGGCAGTAGTCCACCATGCGGTCCACCGTCGTTTCCGCAACGTGCATGCGGGTATCGCTTGACGCATAGTAGATGAGCAGGCGGCCGTCGTCGTCGGCAATCGCCCCGTTCGTAAAGACCACGTTGCCCACATCGCCGGTGCGCTCATCTCCTTCCGGGGCAATCAGGTAGCCGGAAGGGGATGCGATGACGCAGGTCGGGTCGGCAAGACTCGTCATGAAGGCGTAGATGACGTAGCGGAGGCCGGCCGCCGTGTTCCGCACGCCGTGCGCGATGAACAGCCAGCCCTTATCGGTCTTGACGGGGACGGCACCGGACCCGTTCTTCACTTCCTTTATCGTGTGGTAGACCTTGGGGTCGATGATTTTTTCGTCCGTTACTTCGGCAGGGTTCATGCTGCCGCTGAAGCCCGCACAGATGCCGCCGCCTGACCCGGTTTCGATGAAGCCGTCCTGCGGCCGCGTATAAAAAAGGTATTTGCCGTTTACCAATTCGGGATGCAGGACCACGTTGCGCTGCTGGCTGCTTTTGCTCTTGAGGTCGGGAAGGCGTTCCCAGTGTACCAGGTCCTTTGTCCTGACAATGCCTGCCGCTGCGGTCGCCGCAGACGTGTCGCCTTCCGGCGCGGCCGGGTCCCTGCGTTCACTGCAGAAGACACCGTAGATCCAGCCGTCTTCGTGCCGGGTCAGGCGCATGTCGTACACGTTGGTATCGGGATCATCGGTCTGGGGCAGGAGGATAGGGAGTCCCCTGAACTCAAAGCTGTCGATGCCGTTGGGACTTTCGGCGACGGCAAAGAATGACTTGCGGTCCGCACCTTCCACGCGGACGACGAGGCAGTAGCGGCCCTCGTATTTGATTGCGCCTGCGTTGAATGCGGCATTGATGCCCATCCGTTCCATCAGGTAGGGGTTAGTCTTTTTGTTCAGGTCATAGCGCCAGTCAAGCGGCGTGTGGGCGGCCGTTATGACCGGATTCCGGTAGCGCAGGAAAATGCCGTTGCCGGGGTAGACCGGGCTGTTCGGCAGCCGTATGAGGGCCTCGTGCTCTGCCTGCAGCAGGGCAAGCCTGTCTTCAAAACTCTGCATCATCATGGGGTCATTATAGCCGGAAGAAGCTAAACTGTAAAGTAAATTAATTTTTTTTACTTAATTTTTGTCCGGGTGCCGCCCGCCCCAGCAACCCGACTGGAGGCCGGACGCAGTCTACCGCCCGGGGCCTAGGCCTGCAGGACCGGCCGATCCTCCCCTGCCCGCTCGCTGCACAGGGCGCTGACAATGGGACGGCCCAGCAGCACCGTGTCTACTCCCCAGCTGGACGCCTTGCGCATCTGGGACGTGAGCCGGATGCCGCCGTCTACCCAGAGCTTGTGGCAGTTCGCCTTGAGCAGGCCGGCATGCGCTTCAAGGAAACAGGCCGTGCTGCCCTCCCGGGTTTCGACCCTGCCGCCGTGATTGGAAACATAGATGATGTCGGGCCTGACCGCCTGCACCGTCTCAAGGTCCTCGTCCTTAAAGACGCCCTTGATGGCAAACAGCATGCCCCGCGCGTTGAAGCGCTTCTTGAGTTCCAGCAGCATCGCCGGTGTCTTCTGTTCCAGATGAACGAGGTTGCGCATCGTGATGATGTTGTAGGCATCTATGTCAATGCCGAAGATTTCCGCAATGTCGTCCGCCCACTCCGACCGTTCCAGAATCTTTTCGTTCGGATAGGGCTTGATGAACACCGCTGCCTTTGTGTCGGGAATGAGCTTCCGCTGCTCCCGCACCGCCTCTATGCCGTACTGGAGCTTGCAGTCAGGCGTACCATCACCGATTGAAAGCTTGATGCCCCGCCCACTGGCAAAGCGGATGATATCCCTATAGAAGGATTTTTCGTCCGGGTAACCGACGTTTTCAATCGCCCCCGTGATGGGCGCAAGGCGCAGCTGGGGAAATTCCGCCAGTTCGCTCCCGAAGCCGATGCTGTTCCAGTCATTGCAGTTGTGGATGAAATTACGGCTGTCAAAGGGACCGCCCATGCCGGGCATCTCTCCCAGGCAGCCCGCCCCGTTGCACACCGGACAAAAATGGCATTTATATGCAGACCATGTATCGGACACGTCAGTCTCCCAGCCCCGTTCCCAGCTCGCGGGCACACTGAATCATCGGATGATCGAGCGGAACGTTCTTTACCCTGCCGGCGACATCCTCCAGGGGCACACCGACAATCTTGCCGTTCTGCAGGGCAACGAGCTTGCCGAAATCCCCTTCCGCAAGAAAGTGGGCGGCAGCCGTCCCGAAGTGGGTCGCAAGGATGCGGTCGTAGGGAGAGGGCGTCCCTCCCCGCTGCAGGTAGCCGAGTACGGTCACGCGGGACTCCAGGCGGGTCGCCGCCTCAAGCTCGTGGGCAACCCGGTAGGCGATGGAATAGGGCATTGCCGCCCGCGCCTTCTTGAACTCCTTCTTTGACAGCAGGGCTTCGTCCTTAGACCGGGCGCCTTCTGCAACGACTATAATGGAAAAGTTCTTGCCGGCATCCCGCCGCTCCATCACTTTCTGCGCAACGGCATTGATATCGTAGGGAATTTCAGGAATCAGGACCACGTCCCCGCCCCCGGCAATGCCCGCATAGAGGCCGAGCCAGCCGGCCTTGTGGCCCATCACCTCGATGACCATGAGGCGGCTGTGGCTGTGGGCAGTCGTATGGATGCGGTCAATCGCATCGGTTGCGACATCGAGCGCGGTATGGAAGCCGAAGGTCATGTCCGTCTTTTCAATGTCGTTGTCTATCGTCTTGGGCAGGCCGATGACGTTCAGACCTTCTTTGGCAAGCAGGCTGGCGGTCGTGTTGGTTCCGTTGCCGCCGATGCAGACGAGGGCATCCAGCCCCCACTTCTGGTAATTCGCCTTGATGGCATCGACGGGAAGAAGGCCGGTGTCGGGATCGGGAACGGGATTCTTGAAGGGCTTGTCGCGGGCGGTTCCCAAAATCGTGCCGCCTACCGTCAAAAGGCCCACGAGGTCATCGGACTTGACGGGGAACATATCCCCCTGCACGAGCCCCCGGTAGCCGTTCCGTATTCCTATGGCATTCATGCCGTAGCGGATTTTCGCCGTACGGCAGACAGCGCGTATCGCGGCATTCAGGCCGGGGGCATCTCCCCCGCTCGTCAGAATGCCGAATGTTTTGACCTTCGAGTTCGCCATGCCGCCAGTATACCAAAGAACAAGCCGTTTTGAAAAGGGGGCGGGCTTCCGGCGGCCGTGCGGCGACCGTGCGGCTGCCCCCGGCATACGCCCGCCCCTGTCCGCCCCATCCGCCTTCAGCCCCTGCCGCCACGTCCGGGCCTCCAGCATAAAAATGCGTTATGGAATCCCGTTATAACACGGAATATATTGTAAAAATAACAGATTGGGATTACCCTAGAAGCATGAAAAGCAAGATAATCATCATCGAAGATGTCAAGGAAATGTCTGATCTCGTTTCCATGTATATTGAAAATGCCGGTTACGAAGCCCTGCCCTGCGAGACGGCGGAAATCGCGCTCGAAAAGCTCAGCGGCGGCTACATTCCCGATCTTGTTCTTCTGGACCTGAACCTCCCGGGCATGAGCGGCCTTGAATTCCTGAAGCGCTTCAGGGAGGAATACAAGGCGACCATCCCCGTCATCATCGTTTCTGCCCGGGACGCAGACGAGGACATCATCGCCGGTCTCGGCTACGGGGCAGACGACTTTGTGCCCAAGCCATTCAGTCCCAAGGTCCTCGTCGCCCGGGTTCAGGCAAAGCTTGCCCGGCAGGCAGCGACGGAAGCTTCCGTCGAAGAAACCCTCAGCTTCGGCCCCTACATCCTCTACTGCAACAGCTGCGTCCTCAAGCGGGGCCCCGAAAAGATTTCCCTTTCCGCCAAAGAGTACGAGGTACTCGAATTCCTCGTCCGCAATGCGGGCAGACCGCTCAGCCCCGAACTCATCTACAATTCGGTCTGGAAAAACCAGTACGGCGACTACACGGCCATCGCAGTCTACGTGCAGCGGCTCCGCAAGAAAATAGAAGACGATCCTTCCCAGCCCAAATACATCTCGACCGTCTTCGGCAAGGGCTACAACTTTGACCGGAATCCGGTGCGGGAACCGGACGACAAGAACGCCTAGCAGGATGAAAGGGACGGACCTGCAATGAAGATACGCACACAGCTGCAGCTGCTGATTCTGTTCATGGTACTCGTCCCCCTCCTCTGCGTCATCTCAATGCCCCTGTTCCAGTACATCACCTCTCCCCAGCGCTACCTGCTGGCGGGCTACAAGCTGATCCGCAACCTGGAAGACCTGGATATTTCCGGGGACGACATGGACAAGCTCGGCGAGCAGCTCAAGCGGATTCCCCCGAACATGGAGACGATGGTCTACTACAATGCAGGCGTCCTGATTTCTTCCATACCCGAAATCAAGGCGGGTTCGTCAATGACGCCGATGGACCTCTTTGACTTCATACGGACGACGAGCGACAACTACAACTACCAGCTCCACTCCCTGGGCATGCGGCACCCTACCCGCCGCCTGGAAGAAGCAGTCCTCACGCCCCAGACCATCCTCATCGTCTGCCGGGCAAAGGCCCGCCGGACCATGACGATACGCGAATCGGGCAAGTGGCAGTTCCGCCTCCTCATCTTCCCGGGCCTCGCAATCCTCATCGCCTTCGAAATCCTCTGCGCAATCTTCCTGATAAACCTCTCCAAGACCATCACCACATCCATCACGATCCTCGAGGAAACGACGCAGAAAATCGCCCGGGGCGCCCTGGACACGAAAATCGTTACCCCCCGCACGGGACGGAATGCGAACGAGATAACCTCCCTCTCCGAAAGCCTTGAGCAGATGCGGGCTTCCCTCAAGGACGAGCAGGACCGGCGCACCAAGTTCATCATGGGAATCAGCCACGACCTGAGGACCCCGGTCGCCCTCATCAAGGGCTATACCGAAGCCATCACCGACGGTGTCGTAACCGACATGGACAAGGTGCAGAACTCCCTCTCGATCATCCACACCAAGGCAGACCAGCTTGAAGGGATGATAAATGACCTGATCAATTACGTGAAGCTGAACAATACGGACTGGCGGCAGAGCCTGGAACTCGTCACGCTCAAGCCCCTCCTCGACGAGTTTGCCGGCAGCGCGGAAGCAACGTCGGAAGTCTACCGGCGGACGATACGGACCGTCATAGACGTAAAGCCCGAAACACGGATAAAGATGGACAGGAAGCTCATGCAGCGCGCGCTTGAGAACCTCTACTCAAACGCCCTCCGCTACACGAAGGACGGCGACAGCATCAGCATAGAAGCACGGGAAACGGAGCAGACCATCACCGTCAGCATTGCGGACTCGGGAATCGGCATCAGCAAAAAGGACCTTTCAAAAATCTGGGACACCTTTTACCGGGGTACCAACTCCCGGCGCGAGAGCGGCATGGGTATAGGACTGTCCGTTGTCCGCACGATCATCGACACCCACGGCTGGAACATCAGCGTGGATTCCACGCTCGGCGAAGGCACGACCTTTACCATCACGATACCGAAAAAGAACTGAAAGGGCTGCCGGGCCGCACATGCCCCGCACCGGACGCACGCGCCCGACGGCAACCGCCTGACCGGCCCGGTCTGCCCCGCAAGCAACTTTTGAGACAGGCACTAGCACAAAATCCCGTTTTCTGCTATGATATGTTTTCAGTATGAAGAACGGGCTGACAACATGCAGGAGCAATCTCACCATGCGGCTGCCCGGTTTGAATTTCTATTGTTACTGTATTTGACGGCGAGTTTCTTTTGAGAACTCGCCTTTTTTTTTAAGGAGCAAGAAAGATGAAACGGACGGACATCAAGAAAGTTATGATTATCGGCTCGGGACCAATCGTCATCGGCCAGGCCTGTGAGTTTGACTATTCGGGCACCCAGGCCTGCAAGGCCCTGCGCGAACAGGGCTATAAAATCGTTTTGGTAAACTCAAACCCCGCGACAATCATGACCGACCCCGTGATGGCCGACGCAACCTACATTGAGCCGCTCAACGTGGAGCGCCTGTCACAGATCATCGAAAAGGAACGGCCCGACGCCCTCCTGCCGAACCTCGGCGGTCAGACGGGCCTGAACATGGCGATGGAACTGAACAAGGCGGGCATCCTTGAAAAGTACGGGGTCAAGGTCATCGGCGTCAACCTCGACGCGATTGAGCGCGGCGAGGACCGCGAAATCTTCAAGGAAACGATGAAAAAGCTCGGCATCGCAACCCCCAAGTCGGACATCTGCCACACGGTCGAAGGTGCAGAGAAAATCGCAGCGGAAATCGGCTTCCCGATCGTCGTCCGTCCCGCCTATACGATGGGAGGCCAGGGCGGCGGCTTCTGCTATAACGTGGAGGAACTGCGGACCATCGTCAGCAACGGACTGGACCTTTCGATTACCCACCAGTGCCTTATCGAGCAGTCAATCCTGGGATGGGAGGAGCTTGAAGTTGAAGTCGTGCGCGATGCCAAGAACCAGATGGTCGCCATCTGCTTCATCGAAAACATCGATGCGGTCGGCGTCCACACCGGAGACTCCTTCTGTTCCGCCCCCTTCCTCACGATACAGCCGGAACTCGAAGCGCGGCTCAAGGAGATGGCATTCAAGATCGTTGAGTCCATCGGCGTCATCGGCGGCACAAACGTCCAGTTTGCCCACAACCCCAAGACCGGCGAAGTCGTCATCATCGAAATCAACCCCCGGACGAGCCGTTCGTCCGCACTCGCTTCAAAGGCGACAGGCTTCCCCATCGCGCTCATCTCGGCAAAACTGGCGAGCGGCCTCACGCTCGACGAGATTCCCTACTGGCGCGACGGCACGCTCGACAAATACACGCCGGGCGGCGCCCCCGACGGCGACTACGTTGTCCTCAAGTTTGCCCGCTGGGCATTCGAGAAATTCCGCGGTGTCGAAGACTCGCTCGGCACCTCGATGAAGGCCGTCGGCGAGGTCATGGCAATCGGCAAGACCTTCAAGGAAACCTTCCAGAAGGCAATCCGCGGCCTGGAAAACGGCAGGAGCGGCCTGGGCTTTGCCAAGGACTTTAACAAGAAGTCCGCCGAAGAGCTGTGCGAGATGCTCAAGACCGCTTCGAGCGAGCGCTACTTCCAGCTGTACGAGGCCATCCGCAAGGGCGTCCCGCTCGAAAAACTCCACGCCATCACCTACGTCAAGATGTACTTCCTTGAGCAGATGAAGGAACTCGTTGACCTTGAGGAAGAGCTGCTCAAGACCCCCGGCCGGGTCCCCGAAGGCAAGCTGCTCATACAGGCAAAGAAGGACGGTTTTTCCGACCGCTATCTTTCAAAGATCCTGAAGGTGAGCGAAAAGGACATCAGGAACCGGCGCAGGGAACTGGGCATAAAAGAAGCATGGCTCGCCGTTCCCGTCAGCGGCGTCAAGAACGCGAACTACTACTATTCAACCTACAATGCAGCGGACAGGAGCGTGGCGACCGACAACAGGAAGAAGGTCATGATTCTGGGCGGCGGTCCCAACAGGATCGGTCAGGGCATTGAGTTTGACTACTGCTGCTGCCATGCGGCGATGCAGCTCAAGGAACTGGGCTACGAGACGATCATCGTCAACTGCAACCCGGAGACGGTTTCGACAGACTACGACACGTCGGACAAGCTCTACTTTGAGCCGGTCACGACCGAAGACGTCCTGCAGATTTACGAGAAGGAAAAGCCCTTCGGCGTCATCGTCCAGTTCGGCGGGCAGACCCCGCTCAACATTGCGCGCGAGCTGCAGGAAAACGGCGTGAACATCCTGGGAACATCGATTGACTCGATTGACATTGCCGAGGACCGCGACCTCTTCCGCCACATGATGGAAAAGCTCGAAATCCCCATGCCGGAAAGCGGCATGGCAATCAACTTTGAGGAAGCAAAGGCCTGTGCGGACAAGATCGGCTACCCGATCATGATCCGCCCCTCCTTCGTCCTGGGCGGACGCGGCATGGAAGTCATCTACGACGAAAGCACCCTGCGCGAATACGTGGAAAAGGCAGTCGGCGTGACGCCGGACCGGCCGCTCCTGATTGACCGCTTCCTGAAGAACGCGCTTGAATGCGAGGCTGACGCCCTTGCCGACTGCCGGGCAACGAGCAGCGATTCCGAAACGACGTACACAACCCATGTCTACATTCCCGCCGTCATGGAGCACGTGGAACTTGCCGGCATTCACTCGGGGGACTCAGCCTGCGTCATTCCGCCGGTTTCCATACCGGCAGGCAACCTTGCGACGATCAAGGAATACACGCGCAAAATCGCAGAAGCACTCCACGTGTGCGGACTCATGAACATGCAGTACGCAATCGAAGACGGCAAGGTCTACGTCATCGAAGCAAATCCGCGCGCAAGCCGCACCGTTCCGCTCGTCTCGAAGGTCTGCGACACGCAGATGGCCCGCCTTGCAACCCGCATGATGCTCGGCGAGTCCCTTGAGTCCCTCGGCCTCAAGGACAAGACGATACCCTACTACGGCGCAAAGGAGGCGGTCCTGCCTTGGGCACGATTCCCCGGCGTTGACCCGATCCTCGGACCGGAAATGCGTTCCACCGGAGAAGTCCTGGGCCTTGCCGAAAGCTTCCCCCTCGCCTTCTACAAGGCGCAGGAAGCGGCCGGTTCGGAACTGCCCCACGCGCCCGCCGCCTGGGAAAACAAGAAGGTGCTGATCAGCCTGAGCAACAAGGACAGCCAGCGTGACCAGGTCCTGACGATCGGAAAAACACTGAAGGAACTCGGCTTTACCCTCGTCGGAACGCAGGGCACCGCCGACTTCTTCAATGACAACGGCATCAAGTGCGAACTCGTAAACAAGATCGGCGGCGGCCGGCCCGACGTCGTTGACCTGATCATGAACAAGGAAGTCTGCCTCGTCATCAACACGCCCAAGGCAAAGCGGAACTATCAGGAAGACCGGAAGACAATCCGCAAGGCCTGCCTGAAGTACAAGGTTTCCTACATCACGACGCTCGCCGGCGCACTCGCCGCCGTCAAGGGCATTCAGTCCGTCAAGAACGGCATGGGAGGAGAAGGCGGCGTCCGCTCACTGCAGGAGTACCACAGCCTGATAAAATAGGCGCGAGCTTTGGCACCGCCAAAGCTCGGTAGTGAGGGAGCGTAACGACCGAACGGAGAGAGGGGGGGCGTGAAATCATTGCAGGAGTATCACCGGCTCATAAAGTAACCGGAGAATAACCGAAGAATAACCGAGGGCATCTTTTGCCGGTCCGCCGCCTGCAAGCACTGCACCGTGACGGACCGGCCGGGGCCTGCCGGCCGCCGCCTCCGGCTTTACGCCCGACACGCGGAGACAAGCGGTGCAGACAGTCACGCAGCCGCCTCCGCTTCCCGCCTTGTAACATTCGCCGTTTTCCTGTATCATCACAGGCATGGCAAAGACTGTAGACGACAAGAAGATTATTTACACGATGGACCGCGTTTCCCGCGCGTACGGGACGAAGGTCGTCCTGAAGGACATAAGCATTTCCTATTACCTCGGCGCGAAAATCGGCGTGATTGGAGAAAACGGGGCCGGTAAGTCATCCCTCTTCAAGATTTTTGCCGGAATCGACAAGGACTACACGGGCGAGACCCGCCTGCTGGACGGCTATACGATGGGCTACCTGGAGCAGGAGCCGCAGCTGGAAGCCGGCAAGACGGTCAAAGAGATTGTCATGGAAGGCGTCAAGCCCATCACGGACCTGCTTGCAGAGTTCGACAAGGTAAACGAGGCATTCGGCGATCCCGACGCAGACTACGACAAGCTCTGCACGAAGCAGGCGGAACTGCAGGAAAAGCTCGACGCCTGTGACGCATGGAATCTGGATGCAAACCTTGAGCTTGCGATGGACGCACTGCGCTGCCCGCCGCCTGAGCAGGTCGTTGACGTCCTTTCGGGCGGTGAGCGCCGCCGCGTCGCATTGTGCCGCCTCCTGCTGCAGCAGCCCGACATCCTCCTGCTGGACGAACCGACGAACCATCTGGACGCAGAGACCGTCGCATGGCTCGAGCGGCACCTGCACCAGTACAAGGGAACGGTCATCGCGATTACCCACGACCGCTACTTCCTGGACAACGTTGCCGGATGGATTCTGGAAATGGACCGGGGCGAAGGCTACCCCTTCAAGGGCAATTATTCCGCATGGCTTGAAGCAAAGGAAAAGCGCCTGGAACTTGAAGAAAAGCAGGCTTCCGTCCGTGCCCGCGAGATGAAGGAAGAACTTGACTGGATTCATACCGGAGCAAAGGGCCGGCAGGCAAAGCACAAGGAACACATCACGAAGTACGAGCAGCTGCTTGCCGAAGAAAACAAGCGGGTCAAGCTCCGCGACAACGAGATTTCGATTCCCGCCGGGCCCCGCCTCGGCAATGCCGTCATAGATGTTTCAAAGCTGACCAAGTCATTTGACGACAAGGTGCTCTTTGAAAACCTTGACTTCCATATTCCCGCCGGAGCGGTCGTCGGCATCGTCGGCCCCAACGGTGCGGGTAAGACGACCCTCTTCAAGATGCTCGCCACTGCGGCAGGGCAGAAGGTACAGCTTCCCGACGGCAGCGAGGGAGAGGAGAAGCCCGACTCCGGCGAAATTACGATCGGGTCTACGGTCAAGCTCGTCTACGTTGACCAGATGCGCAGCAAGCTTGATCCGAACAAGACGGTCTGGGAAACCCTTTCCGGCGGAGCCGACCTCGTAAAGCTCGGTGCCGTTGACGAAAAGGGCCGCCCGCTGAACGGAGCCGTGCGCGAAGTAAACAGCCGGGCCTACTGCTCATGGTTCAACTTCAACGGGCCTGAGCAGAGCAAGAAGGTTTCCGTCCTGTCGGGCGGTGAAAAGAACCGGCTCAACATGGGACTGATGTTCAAGGAAGCGGGAAACGTCCTCCTCCTTGACGAGCCGACCAACGACCTTGACATTGCAACGACCCGCTCACTCGAGCAGGCGATCAACGAGTTCGCCGGCTGTGTCCTCGTCATAAGCCATGACCGCTACTTCCTGGACCGCATCTGCACCCACATACTCGCATTCGAAAACAACAGCGAAGTCCAGTGGTTCGAAGGCTCCTGGTCCGACTATGCCGAATGGCGGCGCAAGCAGCTCGGCGACGATGCCGACCGTCCGCACAAGACCGTCTACCGCAAGCTCGTCAGGTAAAGGCAGGAGGCCGCACGTGCGTTGCGGCCCCGCAGCTGAACGTTGCAACTGCAACAGGAAGATATTCAGGAAACTCAGGAAACCACTATGGAACATTGCATGGACAGGCTGCGCTCGCTCGCAGCAAAATACGGCCCCCTCTGCGTGGGGCTCGATACAGATCCCTCCTATCTGCCCGCAGCGGTTGTAAAGGACTTTTCCTCCCCCGCACAGGCAGTACTCGCCTACAATACGGAAATCATCGCACGCATCAAGGCAGACGGAAGTGCCTGCTGCTGCAAGGTACAGGCCGCCTACTACGAGGCAATGGGCGTGGAAGGCATGCAGGTCTATGCCCGGACGCTCAAGGCCGTGCGCGAGTCGGGACTCGTCTGCATTTCCGACGTAAAGCGGGGCGACATTGCCGCGTCCGCCACGGCATACGCACGGGCACACTTCAGCGGGGACTTTGAAACCGACATCATCACCGTAAATCCCTACATGGGATTTGACACGGTAAAGGCCTTCACGGACTTCTGCATGAAAGAAGGAAAGGGAATCTTCGTCCTGCTCAGGACAAGCAACCCCGGCATGTGCGACATAGAGCAGCAGGAGCTCAAGGCGGGCGGCCGCGTTCTGGACAGGGTTGCCGCCGAGCTGAACAGGATTGCAAAGGAAAGCAGGCCCACCTTCCCCGGCCAGACCTGTTCCCCGGTCGGCGCAGTCGTGGGCTGTACGGAAGAAAGCGATGCCGCCGCCCTCCGCGCCCTGTGCCCGGAAGTCTTTTTCCTCATTCCCGGTTACGGTGCGCAGGGAGGAGCAGCCTCCATTGCCCGCACGCTGCTCGGCACGGCACAGGCCGGCAGCACGGCCGCACCAGCAGGTCCTGCCGCCCCGATGGGCACGGTCAATTCCTCGCGGGGCATTCTGTGCGCATGGAAAAAAGACGCAGCCTGTCAGGAAAAAGAAAAGGCCGGAACGCTGACGCTGGCCGACATCGCTGACTGTGCGGCACAGGCATCGATTGCCTCCAAAAAGGACCTGCTCGCCCTGTAACAGCACAAGCGGAATGCGTGAGGCACAGGAGGCGCTATCCTTGCATCTGTCTTTGCAGGCTGGCGGGGGCCTGCCCCTCTGGCATGATTGCCCCCTGCAAAAAAAGTGCTAGTATGATAGGTGGGAATGCCCACTAAGGAGGTCTGTATGCCGCTCACCGCTGTAAGAAGCTACGATACGAAGATTGACGTAAAGAAGAGGATTACGCTCCGAAGTTCAAAATACGAGTACTACCATGTCGAAGAATTTGAGGACGGACGCATCGTGCTTGAGCCCCGCGAACTGGTTGCCCCGTTTGAAATACAGGCAGAAACTCTTTCCATGATGGATTCCGCAGTAGAGAATCTGAAAAATGGCATGGTATCCGAACCTGTCGATTTATCGGAGTTTGATGCTTAACCATGTATACAATTCATCTGGGAATCCCGGAAATGAAAGAATTCTGAAATTTATTACGGAAGAAAGTGAAAGAAGGCAAGGCTACGAAGGTTGAACAGTCATTGTATCAGAAATTCGGAAAGACTATGAAATTGCTTTCCATAAATCCTCGCCATACAGGACTTCATACGCACGACATAGAATCCCTTACGAAACGTTATGGAATGAAAGTCTGGGAGTCCTACCTTGAGAACAACAAGCCTGCCGCCGGTCGCGTATTTTGGGTGTATGCACCGAATCAGAATGACATAACGATTATCGGATTGGAACCGTACCCAAATACAAAGAAGGATTCCTATAAAAAAATCACCCTCTCAGCTGTGCGCGGGCAATAGCAGGGAATTGGCTGTGCCCCTTGCAGCGGCATTTGCCAAAATCCCAGAAATGTTCTATAATACTTGAGTTTGCGGGAACGGTTTCTATCATGCCGTCTCGGTTCCTGCCATATCCTGCCGAAAGCTTCCTCTCCTATCTGGAGTAGGCATTACAATCTAGCTAGAGTGTATCCCACCGCCTTGCAAGATTTGACAGCATAATCCAGCTAGAGTATGATCCCAGCAATGGACAGTCATCACTCCCGCGGATGAACAATGTGCGCTCCCAGCAATGGACAGTCATCACACCCGCGAATGGACAATATGCGCTCCCTGCAATGGACAGTCATCGCTCCTACGAACGGACAATGTGCGCTCTCAGTTAGACGGCCCCGTACTTCTCTGACAGGGCTTTCACGACGGCCTTGACGACCTGCACATCGGCGCGGGAGAAAGCGGACATGCGGCTGGCCAGTTCTTTCATGAGCGGGTCGGGGGCGGGCTGAACGGAGGCTTTGGGGACAAGGGGAATGGCCGTGGAGTTGAAGCCGTTCACAAGGAATTCGACCGTCACCTGCAGGGCCTCCGCTATCCGAACGGCCTTGTCCGCAGTGGGGATGGAGCCGTTTTTCTTGAGGTAACTGCTTATCGTGTCAACACTTATGCCAGTCCTCACGGAAAGCTCCTTTGTCGTGCAGTCCTGAATGTACATAGCCTCTTTTAGATTCTCTTGAAAGCCCATCTTGGACATTCTAGTAAATTTTCACTAATAGTAAGAAGATACTAGTAAAAAGGTACAAAGCGTGCTATAATCATGGACTAGTAATATTTTACCAGCTGGACGGCTGGATTCAGCGGAGGTTCAAGATATGAAGAAACTTTTGACGGCGTTGGCACTGGCCTTGTGCTGCATGGCGGGAAGCTTCGCTTATGAGGCTTATGTCGTGGGCACTGACCTGCATTTCGACAATGTAAGGGGTGTTGATGTTTATGTTAAGAAAACCTACGCAAAGTCTGCTGGTACCGAGACTTCCGATTTCTACTTTATGCATTGGGTTCTGAGGCTTGACGATGGAACTTGGTGGCATGTGGAAGGCAGTGGTGTGGCTACCAATGCCCCAATCAATTATCGCGGCGATACGGATGTTTTCATAGAAATGGAGAAGAAAGAACTTAAAGATTTGAAAGACAAGAAAAAGAAATCCAAATAGGAGGCGGAAAGGGTATGGTGACTGAAGATGCTGTCGATGAGTTCGTGGAGCGAAATCTACAGGGGTGCGGTAGGACATTCCAAAATGTGGAGAATATGTATGCCGGTGATAGCGACGAAAGCAAGAATATCGTCGGCAATGTGAAGTTGTACCTAAAGCGGATGCTCAAAGAGAATCCTGCATACCTCATTGTCGGTGAAGCCCCGGGATATAAAGGTTGCCGCCACAGCGGGGTTCCGTTCACTTCGGAAAGAAATCTTCTCCAGACAGATTTCTTTCGGGAGCAGGGAGGCTATAGAGTCAGGAATCCCAAGAAACCTGAAAGCGAGGCCTCTGCCACGATAGTATGGAATTTTCTTTGTCCTCCCGATGGCGGAAAACGAAAGCCCGTTCCGCTGATATGGAACGCATTTCCCTTTCATCCCTATGACCCCGCAAAGGTAACGAAGAATGGAACGAAGAGCAACAGAAAACCGAATGCGGAAGAGCTTTCTTTTGGGAAGGGGATATTGGAAGCGCTGATAAAGTTGTACGGCTTCGGTGCCAAGAATGTCGTGGCCGTCGGAAAAACTGCGGAAGCTGTGCTGGAGAAGATTTTTCCAGGTGAAATCATATTCGAAGTTCCCCATCCGGCGAATGGTCATAAAGCCGACTTCGAAGAGGGGCTGAGCAACTTCATACTATCGCTCAATTTGTCTGTTTAGGCGGGGATGACGGCAAGGCTTCGTGAAACGCTGGAGGCCGCCGTCAACCTTGTCGATGACACGGACAGCGTGAGGCGGTCACTGGGAACCTTGCGGGCAGGTGCTGATGTAGTCACCCAGACGCGCCGCGCAGTAGAGGGGCAGATTTATGAGCGTGTAGGGCTTCCGCTTCACCGGCGTTACGGCCTGTTCGATGGAATATTCCCCGCTGTACAGGCGGATTCCCACGGTGCAGTCGGAGTTCTCAAGATATGCATGCAGCGAGCGCAGGGTTCCCGTTTTTCCGCTCTTTACTTCCACAGGGTACACCGTGCCGGCTTTTATGAAAAGGAAATCCACCTCGGCATTGGACTGCTTTTTCTCCCTCGCCCAGAACAGGGGCTTCTCGATTTTCCTGTCGTTCGCCGCAAGCAGTTCCTGCCCGACAATCTGCTCCGCAAGCTTTCCGCTGTAGATGACGCTCAGGCTGTCGCCCTTGAAATACCAGCCTGCAATTCCGAGCGCGTGGTTCAGCATCCCCGAGTCCAGGAATTGCAGGTGCGGGCGGAGTTTCAAATCCGGCATGAACGGCAACGTCGCTTCCGTCACCGGGTAACGCAGGTACAGGAGCATCGCGCGTTCCAAGGTCCGCAGGGCGTTCCCGATTTCCTTGGATTTATAGCCGGAGTTCCCGAATTTCTCAAAGGCAATCCTGTTGCCAGTTTCTGCCGGGGCAGTCTCTATCACGTGGCGGATGATGTTCGTCTCGCTTTCGTTTCTGGCATATTTGGAAACATCGTCCTTGAATGCTGAAAAAAGGGCCTCGTACACATCGGAAACCTGGCTCAAATCCCGAGTTTCCGTGTAGCGGGCGACGGCCTCCGGCATTCCGCCGACAAAGGTATACAACCTGAACAGTTCGCTCAATCTGTGATGGGCAATCTGCGGGACGGGAACGGTCCGGTACAAGTCAAGCACGGCCTGATCGTCCAGCGCAAGGAGGAATTCTTCAAAGGTCATGGGATACAGGTAACGGTATTCCACCCGCCCCACCGGAAAGCTGATTCTGTGCATGTCCATCATGATTTCGAGCAGGGAGCCTGCGCTTATGACGAACAGCCCGGGGACATCCTCGTAGAAGTAGCGCATCTGCATGACCGCGTTCGGTGAGTGCTGGATTTCATCAATGAAGAGCAGGGTTTCGCCGGCAGGGCTGACGTTTTTCTCAATGCAGATGAACTGGAAGAGCTTTTTTGCGTCCAATGAATTGTTGAACAGCTCCCGGTCATCCTCTTTCTCCAGGTTCAGGTAGATGAACGTGTCAAAATCCCTGGCGAACTCCTTGATAACGGTCGTCTTGCCGACCTGCCTGGCCCCGCGGAGGACGAGGGGCTTCCGGTGTTCGGAGACTTTCCACTTCCGTAGTTCCTGTACGATAGACCGTTCAAAACTCATTGCCGCCCCCTTTGCACAAAGTCAGGGCAATTTTACGCTGTTTCTGACACAAAGTCAAGGCAATTTTCACCTGTTCCCGGCACAAAGTCAAGGCAACCGGGGAATGCAAAGCAGGAGCCCCCAGCCGCCCATGCCGGTCGCGCCCCGCCTTGTTCTTTTACCAGCTATATACTATAATAGACAGCAAAATCTTTTTCTTGAGGTACAATCATGGCAGATGAAGTGAGGGTCCGGTACGCACCGTCCCCGACCGGAATGCAGCACATCGGCGGCGTGAGGACCGCCCTTTTCAACTATCTGTACGCCCGTTCACGGGGCGGCAAATTCATCCTGCGCCTTGAAGACACGGACAGGACCCGCTACGACGAAAAATATGTGAAGAACCTCTACGACACGATGGCCTGGCTGGGCCTGGAATGGGACGAGGGCGGCGACAAGGGGGGCGAGTACGGCCCCTACGTGCAGAGCCAGCGCTTTGAACTGTACAAGAAGTATGCGGACGAACTCGTTGCCAAGGGAGAAGCCTACTACTGCTTCTGCGATGCCGAACGCCTGGAGCGGATCCGCAAGATTCAGACCGAAAACAAGATGGCACCCGGCTACGACCGCCACTGCCGCCTGCTCACGCCGGACGAGGTCAAGGAAAACCTTGCGAAGGGCCTCCCCTACGTCATCCGCCTCAAGGTTCCGCTCGAAGGCGAAACCAAGTTCCACGACCACCTGCTCGGCGACATCATCTGGAAGAACGAGGACATCTCGCCCGATCCCATCCTGCTCAAGTCAGACGGCTTCCCGACCTACCATCTGGCGAACATCGTCGACGACCATCTGATGCACATCTCCCACGTCATGCGGGCACAGGAGTGGATTCCTTCTACCCCCCTCCACGTGCAGATGTACCGCTCGTTCGGCTGGGAGCACCCGGAGTTCTGCCACCTGCCCATGGTCAACGGCGCGGACGGCAAGAAGCTGTCCAAGCGGCACGGCTCCACGAGCCTGAACGAGTTCCGGGCGCGGGGCTACCTGCCCATGGCAATCGTCAACTATGTCGCCCTGCTCGGCTGTTCCTACGAGGACGGCAAGGACCTGTACACGCTCGAAGAGCTTGCCGCGAACTTCAAGCTGGAGCACCTGAACAAGGCACCCGCCGTCTTTGACTATAAGAAACTCGAATGGTACAACGGCCAGTATATCCGCATGCTGAGCGACGAGGACCTGTACAAGTGGACCCTGCCCTTCATCACCGGCACCGGCGACGGTGCGCTTGAGATTCCCGAAGGCAGCTCACAGCCTGCGCCCAAGGTGGGTCCGGACTATTCGGGCGTTGCACTCGGCGAGGACGGAGAGCCTTACTGCGTGGACAAGGGAATGGGCATGAGTTCCGCCGACGTCAAGGCAGCCCTGCTCAAGCTGATGCCGCTGATCAAGGAACGCCTGCACTTCCTGACCGATGCGGCGGAGATGGTCCGCTTCCTCTTTACGGAACCTGCCGTTCCGCCCAAGGGTGACATCATTCCCAAGAAGCTCGACGAGGCAAAGACGAAGGAAGTGCTGGAAGCGGCAAAAACATTCGTGCAGCAGCTTCCGTCGCTCGACCACGAGGCTGCGGAAGGCCTTGCCCGCGAAACGGCGGACAAGCTGGGCGTCAAGCTCGGCGACTTCATGATGCCCATCCGCATGGCGGTAACGGGAAGCAAGGTCTCACCGCCGCTCATCGGTTCCATCCTCATTCTGGGTGTCGACAAGTCGCTCGAACGGATTGACCGGACGCTGGCGGCATTCTAAGGGCTGCAGGCAAAACGCGGCAGCGGGTGTCCCCCTGCCGCCGTCCCCCTGTCCAAAACGCCGTCCAGCTCCCCTGCGGACAATGCGGGGCGGGAGAACCGCCCGTTCCGCATCAACCCGCCCCCTGTCCAAAATGCCGCCGTTCTGCTATACTTGCAGCATGACAAGCAAAGTGTACATCATCGGACACCGGAATCCGGACACGGATTCAGTCGTTGCGGCAAAAGCATACGCGGAACTCAAGCACCTGCTGGGGCATGAAGAATACATCGCAGCACGGGCCGGACACCTTGCGCCCCAGACCGAATACATCTTCAAGCGCTTCAAGATAGAAGCGCCGGAATATATCCCCGACCTCGTTCCCAAAACTGCCTACTACATGAGCGACAAGTTCGTTTCCGTCAGGGAAGACGTCTCCCTCTGGAAGGCGGTCGACAAAATGATAAGCACCAACGCAGCCGTCCTTCCCATCGTCAACGTGGACGGCACCTATCAGGGCATGCTCAACTACAATGCATTTGCCCTCAATTCATACAAGCTGCTCACCCCCAAGCAGGGCGACATCTTCCTGGCAAGCCTGCACCTGATCGAAAAGACGCTCAACGCAACGCCCGTCGTCGAATTTGACCCGGACGACTACTTTAACTGTTCGATCATGATCGGCGACGACGACTGCGGAACCTTCAGGAAACTGCTCGAAGAACACAAGAGCGAAAACATCATCGTCATCACGGGAGACCGGGAAGACATCCAGCGCCTGTGCATCGAAGCCCGCGTCAAGGCGCTCATCATCACCAAGGACTACATCGTCAGCAGGGAACTGCGCGAGCTGGCACGGGCAAACCGGGTCTCGATTATCTCCGGCCATGACAGCACCGCAACGACCGCCATGCTCATCGAATACTCCTCGCCGGTCAGCGCAATGGCAGACAAGGTGAGCAAGCCGGTCCTCGCAAGCGACACCGTACAGCGCATCCGCCCCCTGCTCGCCCAGAGCCCCTCCCGCTGCCTCCCCGTCGTAAACGACGACTACAAGGTCATCGGCACGATAAGCGAGAGCGACCTGCTCCACGAAGCAAACATCGAAGTCATCCTCGTGGACCATAACGAACCGGGACAGGCCGTTGAAGGCATAGAGCATTACGTCATCAGGGAAATCATAGACCACCACCGGATTTCCACCTTCAGCACCCGCCAGCCCATCACCTTCATCAACCGGCCGGTCGGATCAACCTCAACGATCATCGCAAACCTCTACCACGAAAACCACGTGTCCATCCCAAAGGACATCGCCTCCCTCCTGCTCTGCGGCATCCTGAGCGACACCCTGATCCTCCAGTCGGCAACGACGACGGAACTGGACGTGCATACCGCCGAATACCTGTCGAGCATTACCGAACTGGACATCAGGGAACTGGGGAACGACATCATCCGCTCAGGCAGCCACATCGGCAGCCGGAGCGCAGACGACATCATCCGGCAGGACATGAAGGAATACAGCGAGGGCAAGTGCAGGTACACGGTCAGCCAGATAGAGGTGGACGGAACGCAGGAACTGCTCGCACGCAAGGCGGAGTTCCTGAAAAAGCTGGAGGCAATACGCAGCGGCGGAAAACTGCTCTTTGCGGCCCTGCTCGTTACCGACATTACCAAGCTGTCCAGCCTCATGCTGATTGCCTACGATGCAAAGTTTGCAAGCATGCTCAGCTTCCCCAAGAAAGAAGACAACGTGTACTACATGAAGGACATCGTTTCCCGCAAGAAGCAGCTCATTCCCCTCCTGAGCGAGCTCGTTGCGAAAGTCGGCGACTAGACGGAACGGGGCGCTGTGCCCCGCAGGGCACATGCCGCCCTTGAAAACGGCGGCATTTTCTGCTAGAATCCCTTTATGCTAGAAAAACTGACGGGAACATTCAGCGACATTGTCCGCAGCATCAGCGGCAAGTCCAAGATCACAGAGAAGAATATAGAAGAGAGCGTCGAGCAGATTAAGATGGCCCTGCTCGAAGCGGACGTAAACCTGCGCGTCGTCCGCCGCTTCGTCAATTCCACCATCGAAGAAGCCAAGGGCGACAAGGTATTAAAGTCCGTTGACCCCGGCCAGCAGTTCGTCAAGATAATCTATGACAAGATTGTCGCAATGCTCGGCGACAGCAAGACCGACTTTACCCTCAAGGGGCCGGACACCCAGTCCGTCATCCTCCTGCTCGGCCTGCAGGGTGCCGGAAAGACGACCGCCGCCCACAAGCTCGCCTTCCGCCTGCAGAAGGAAGGCCGCCGTCCCCTGCTGGTCGCCTGTGACCTCATCCGGCCTGCCGCCGTGGAACAGCTTTCCGTACTCGGCGAAAAGATCGGCGTGCCAGTCTACAAGGAAGAAGGTGCGACCGCCGCAGACGCCGTCAAGGTCGCAAAGAATTCGATCAGCTTTGCCAGGAAGAACGGCTACGATACCGTCATCGTCGATACGTCCGGCCGCCTCCAGATAGACACGGAGATGATGGCGGAACTCGTCAACATCAAGAAGGCAGTTGACCCGATTGAAACCGTCCTTGTCGCCGACGCCATGACCGGCCAGAACGCCGTCGACATCGCCAAGTCCTTTGACGAACAGCTGGGACTCACCGGCGTCATCCTGACCAAGTTCGACTCCGACGCACGCGGCGGTGCGGCCCTTTCACTCAAGAGCATAACCGGCAAGCCCATCCTCTTCATCGGTACGGGCGAAAAGACGGAAGACTTTGAGCCATTCCATCCCGACCGCATTGCCAGCCGCATCCTCGGCATGGGCGACGTCGTCTCCCTCGTCGAAAAGGCGCAGGAGACCGTTGACCAGGAAGAAGCCCTCAAGATGCAGAAGAAGATGGCCCGCAACGAGTTCACCCTGCAGGACATGCTCGACCAGCTCCAGTCGGTCAAGAAGATGGGAAGCGTCCAGCAGATTCTGGACATGATTCCCGGTCTTGCGGGACAGGTGAGTGAGGACCAGATAGACAAGGCCGGCCTCAAGCGGCAGGAAGCAATCATCCAGAGCATGACGGCAAAGGAGCGGGCAAACCACCTGATCATCGGCCCGAGCCGCCGCAAGCGGATCGCCAAGGGAAGCGGTACCACCGTGCAGGAAGTGAACAAGCTGCTCAAGCAGTTTGAAAAGACCAAGCTCACGATGAAGAAACTCACCCGCAACCGAGGCGCACAGGCAAAGATGATGAGCCAGCTCGGTGCAATGGGCGGTATGGGCGGCATGGGCGATATGATGGGAGGCGGCATGCCCGACCTGTCTTCAATGAAGCTCCCCAAAGGCTTCTCCCTGCCCAAGGGCTTCAAGTTCTAGCAGCACCTCGCTCGGTTAAACGTTCAGGAAACAAAAAAGGCGGCCTCACTCGTGAAGCCGCCTTCTCGGCATGAAAACGGCGGCCCAGTTCTGAGGCCGCCGTATCTGTTTCTAGAAGTTCCGTCCGTTCCAGCCCCAGTCGGCAACGCCCTGATACTTGACGTATACCTTGTCGGCCGGAATCCCCAGTTCATCGTGCATGATGCGGCAGATTTCCGCCGTCATCTTGTCCGCATCATCTGCGGAAACAGAACCGAACACGGAAACGGAAATGAACGCACCCTTGTCCAGCTTCTTGCCCGCCAGCCACAGGTCATACTCATCGTCAATGCCCACCATGAGGTAGGACTCACCCTTGTGCATCAGGGAAATCGCCTTCCCCAATTTGGACTTGATTGACTCTTTCTGCTCTGTCGTGACGGGCACGGTTACCTTGGAATCAATGAACGGCATGTTTCCTCCTATTTCTGCTATTCCCTTCTATTTCTTCTGCCGGTTCTTAATCAGCAGGAACACACTCTGGAGCACAATGAAGAAACAGAGGATGATTGAAAGCACAATCTTGTTCCACCAGGAAGAAAGCGTTCCCTGGCAGCGGATGAGCGTTTCAATCGTCGCCTTGATCAGGACTCCGAAGAAGGTACCGACTATGCTTCCCACGCCTCCGGTCAGCATCGTACCGCCGATAACGGCAGAAGAAATTGCTTCCATTTCAAAGCCGCGGGCCTGCTCAACGAATCCCGAAGTCGTGTTCAGGCAGAAGACCGTTCCCGCAAGGGCAGCCATGAAGCCTTCAATGACATACGCAACGAACTTGTTGCGCTTGACGTTGATTCCCATCAGGAGGGCGGACTGCTCGTTGCCGCCGATCGCGTAGAGGTTGCGTCCGAACTTGGTATACTTGAGGACAAACCAGATGATGACGACGACCGCGATTGCAATCAGAACGCTCGGATGCACGAACGGATAGCTGACGACACCGCGTTTGTTCTGGGTTGCACCAAGCAGCCAGTCAATGAACTCGATGCCCGGATTCTCCTCCGTTCCCGTCCTGAAGTAGATGTTCTTGTTCGCCACTTCAAGGAAGGCACGGCCGCCGGCATTTGCATCGGTAATTGCAATCTGCTCGGTACTCAGGATGGCCGTCAGACCGCGGCAGCCGAAGAGGCCGGCAAGCGTGATGATGAAGGGCTGCAGTTCCATGTAGGAAATGAGCCAGCCCTGGAAAACACCGAACAGGACGCCCAGACCAAGGACAATTGCAACCGATGAAGAGGCACTGAAGCCCTTCTTCTCCATGCAGTAGGAGAGGATCATGCAGGACAGACCGATGACCGAACCGACGGAAATATCAATGCCGCCCGTAATCATGACCATCGTCATACCCGAAGCCGCAATGAGCAGACCGGCGTTGTCGATGAGCATGTTCAGCAGGATCTGCCTGCGTCCGAAGCCTGCTTCTGCATAGATGATGCATCCGAAGATGTACATGATCAGGAACAGACAGATGGTGATGAAAAGCAGGAAGTTTGAGCTGTCAATGCCCGCCTTCTTTTTCTTTGCCGCTGCAAGGGCGGTTTCATTCGTAGCTTTCTTGTTTGTCATTTTGCCCCTCCGAGTGCCAGTGCATTCTGCCGCTTCAGTTTCATAGCGCTCCTCCACCGCTGGAATGCGGGAGACTGCAGCAGAACAATAAGGATAACGACCACGGCCTTATAGACCGGCAGCTGGTCGGCGGAAATGCCGATTGCATACAGGCTCGTCGTAAGGCACTGAATCGTAATGGCACCAATGACGGAACCGGCAAGGTTGAACTTACCGCCGCCCAGACTGTTGCCGCCCAGGGCGACCGCAAGAATGGCGTCCATTTCCAGGTTCAAGCCGATGTTGTTCGCATCGCTCGAATAGATGCGGCTCGAAGCGATGAGTCCTGAAATACTTGCACAGAATCCGCAGAACACATAGCAGAAGAAGATGACCATCGTGGAGTTGATTCCAACCAGACGGCCGGCCTTCGGGTTAATTCCGACGGTCTGAATGTAGGTAGAAATCGCCGTCTTCTTCAGGATGATCTGGGTCAGGATGAGGAAGGCGATGACGATGAATATCGGCGTCGGTATGACGACCTTGGGCAGGAAACCTCCGATCCAGCGGAAGGATTCCATGCGGACATAGAGGATGACACCCGTTGCCTTGGCACCCGTCTCCGTCAGCTTGGAACTGATGAGCTGGGCAATACCGCGGCCCGCCGTATACAGAATCAGCGTTGCAATCATCGGCTGAATGTTGAACTGCGCAACGAGAAGGCCGTTGAAGGCACCGCAGGCAAGACCGCCGAGTATACCGATGATGATGGCAATCGCCATCGGGGTGGCATAGGCATCATAGCTTTCACCGAGGCTGCGGACAATCAATGCACCGGAAACAGCCATAATCGCACCGACCGAAATATCGGTTCCCCGGGAGGAAGCGACGACCAGGGTCATGCCGATGGCAAGGATGATCAGCTCGCACGAGCGGTTCAATACGTCTATGATGAAGCCGTACAGAACGCCGTTGTTAATCGAAATCTTAAAGAAATCGGGCGTGATGATGACGTTGACAATCAGCATCAGAATCAAGGCAGCGATGGGGAGGAGCAACTGGCTCTTCCGCAGCCTGCCCACTACATACGGAATGCTCAATTCCGTCTTGGTCCTTTTTGTATCAGCCATTATTTTTCTCCTCCCGCGATAGCCTTCATGACATCATCCTGCGTCAGATTGTTGTTCATGAGCTCGCCGACCTTTGCACCGTCGCGCATGACGCAGAGCTTGTTGACCGTGCGGAGCATCTCGTCAATCTCGGAACTGATGAACATGACCGTCATGCCTTCTTCCGCAAGCTTGATGACGAGCTTCTGGATTTCCGTCTTGGTTCCGACGTCGATACCCCGCGTCGGCTCATCAAGGATGAGGAATTCCGGGTTCGTAACCAGCCAGCGGCCGATGATGACCTTCTGCTGGTTTCCTCCGGACAGCTGCTTGATCAGCGTTTCCGTTGAAGGCGCCTTAATGCTCAGTGCCTTGATGTACTTGTTCGTCAGCTCAAGCTGCTTCGCCATCGGCAAAAGCTTAAAGACACCGGTCTTTGCCTGAAGGGCAATCATCATGTTCTCGCGGATCGAAAGGTCTGCAATGATGCTTTCTGCCTTCCGGTCTTCGGGAAGGAATGCCATGCCGCTCTTTATGGAATCGAGCGGGGACTTTGCCTTGAGTTCTTTATTATTGAAGGTAAGCTGACCGCCGTCGGGCCTGTCTGCACCGTAAATGGCACGCGCCATCTCGGAACGTCCCGAACCGAGCAGACCGGTCAGGCCGACAACCTCGCCTTTCTTTATTTCCACACTGAACGGCTTTATCGTACCGGTATGCGTCAGTGCAACTGCCTTGAGGATAATCGGAACATCGGTCTTCTCTTCGATTGCATTATTGCTGTGCAGGGAGTCAAGCTCTGCAACCTCGTGACCGAGCATCGTCTGTACGAGCTTAAGCCGGGGCAGATCGGCAATGGGGAACTCACCTTCAAGCTCACCGTTGCGCAGAACCGTAATCCTGTCGCAGACCGCATAGACCTGCTCAAGGAAGTGGGTAACGAATATGATGCCCTTCCCGTCCGCCTTGAGCTGCCGCATGACGGCGAACAGCTTGTCTACTTCCTTGTCATCCAGGGACGAAGTCGGTTCGTCCAGAATCAGGACCTTGCAGTTAAAGTTGACTGCACGGGCAATCGCAACCATCTGCTGTATGGCAACTGAATACTCTCCCAGAGAACGGGTAACGTCTATATCTTCAAGGCCGACCCAGGAGAGGATCTCCCTCGCCTTCTGGTTCATCTGTTTCCAATCGACCGTGAAAAGCTTGGAACGGGGTTCGTGCCCCGCAAAAATATTTTCGGCAACCGAGATGTTCGTACACAGGTTCACTTCCTGGAACACCGTGCTTATGCCGTTCGCCTGCGCCTCTTCCGGAGAACGGTTGTTTATCATCTTCCCGTCAAGGTATATCTCGCCGGATTCCCTCGTGTGAACACCGGTCAAAACCTTGATAAGCGTACTCTTGCCAGCTCCGTTCTCTCCCATCAGGGCATGGATTTCCCCACTGCGGAGCGTGAAATCAACATTCTGCAAGGCCTTTACGCCGGGAAACGTCATGTTTATTTTTTTCATCGAAAGCAGGACATCATTTGCCATCGCCGCACCTTTCCTTTACTAACTTCCTGTAGAAACATAAAGCCGGAGCAGGACTTTTATTTCCATGTCTCCGGCTTTTCAATAATCCCGTATTTTTAACTGATATGAAGCCTTCGCTTAGTACTTGCGCTCAGGAAGAGCATCGGCAGCCTTGCGGGCCTTTCCGACACCGTTCTTGTCGAAAGTCTCCTCAACGACATACTGCTTCTTGTCAACCGTCTGGCCCTTCTCGAGCTTCTGGATGATCTCGGCAACACGGGGTCCGTGGAGCGGGTTACACTCCTGGGCGCAGTTGATTTCCTCACCGTTGATGATGCGGTTGAAGGACTCCTTAACGGCATCGAAGGTGATGATGATGATGTCCTTTCCGGGAACCTTTCCGGCAGCCTTGATGGCGTCGATTGCACCCCAGGCCATGTTGTCGTTCTCAGCATAGACAACGTCAATCTTCGGGGTAGACTTCAGGATAGACTCCATGACTTCCTGTCCCTTTGACTGGGTGAACTCACCGGTCTGCTGGGCAACGATCTTCCAGTTAGAGTGGGTCTTCACAGCCTCTTCGAGTCCCTGGGTGCGTCCGATCTGAGCAGAAGCTCCGATCGTTCCCTGGAGGTCAACGATGCTGATCGTGTCCTTGTCGCGTCCCTTTGCCTTGAGGTAAGCCTCGAGCCATGCACATGCATCCTGTCCTTCCTTAAGGAAGTTTCCGCCGACCCATGCAACATACAGGTCATCAACACCCTTCATCTCGCGGTCTGAAAGGATAACCGGAATTCCGGCCTTCTTTGCCTCGGTCAGAACCGTCTCCCATCCCGTCTCAACGACCGGAGCAACGACGATGTAGTCAACGTCCTGCTGGATGAAGTTGCGGATAGCCTTGATCTGGTTCTCCTGCTTCTGCTGTGCATCATCGAAAATCAGCTTGTAGCCGTTGCTCTCGATGAAGGTATCCTTGAAGGACTGGGTATTTGCAAGGCGCCAGTCAGACTCTGCACCAACCTGTGCGTAGCCGACGGTGATAACCTTTGCAGAACTCTTCTTGTTGTTCTTCTTTGACCAGGGCCAAGCAAAAACGGACGTTACCGCAGCCGCTGCCAGAAGTGAAACTGCCAAAATCTTTTTCATAAATCGTTCCTCCTAAGTGTTGAACTTATGATACCACTATAACAGGAATTTTGAATAAGTACATTGATTTTTTTATCAACTTTCGTTGAACTTTATTAGTATTTTTCCGCTTTTTTCACTCCCGCAGGGAAAAAGTTCATTTTTTTACGGCAAAAGGGGGAATATTTTCTCTTTTTCCGCCCGACTGCCGAAGGAGCAGCATTTAAAACCTAGACGCACAGCGTTTAAAACCTAGACGTGCAGCGTTTAAAAACAAGCTGAACACCATTTAAAACCTGGCCGTGTAACGTTTAAAAACCAGCCGGGTAACGTTTAAAACCTAGCTGAGCAGCATTTAAAACTCAGCCTTGCAACATTTAAAACCGAGCCTAGTAACGTTTAAAACCTGTCTTAGTAACGTTTAAAACCGAGCCGGTAAAAAAATGCTCCTGCCAGAAGCAATATTCTCTCGCTTCTACAAAGCGTTGACCACATCTGATAAAGCATGTATGATAAAATTGCAGTGTATCGTATGATACCTGAGCTTTTGGGGAAAGAACGCAGCGTTTGATTCACTGATAAGGAACTTTATTGAATCAGTTACACCGACATTTTCCTCGCTTACGCCGACATCCATTTTGTTGATTTTCTCCTGTCTGCATGCTAGAATAAAAAAGCTATGGACTACATGAAACTCAAGGAAAAATCGCTCAAAATTGCCGTGAGGGACGACTTTTTCAACAAGTACAAGTACACGCAGCTGGGCAACATAGACTTCGTGATTGCCAAGCACGTCATAGATGAATATGCACAGGCTTTGTTTGACGAGTTTGACGATGACGAGGTGAAGTCCGTCCTCTGGGCGGAAGCAAAGCAGGGCACGACGCACGACATCTACGAGAGTTTCGTCCAGCTCATCCTGACAATCGGCAAGGAGCGGACCTTCGAAAAATACCTGCCGCCCAAGTACATCGGGGCATTCGACGCGGAAAAGTTCGCGTTCATCGAATACCACGAAATCCAGCACATCTTTTACCAGAACGACTTCAACTGGAACGTCACCCCGTCCAATCACGACAGCAAGGAATTCAAGCAGCTGCACAAGCTGTGCGAGGACCTGCTTGAGGAGAATTCGATTCTCTTCCGCTATGAGAGCCAGGGCCAGGAACTGAAGGAATTCATCAGGGCGAACTTCAAGACCGACAAGTCCGTCTCGGAGAAAATCTCCGTCACCAATAACAACTTCACCTTCGTGTTCCAGAAGTGGAGCAACGTCGTCAAGCCGACGATAAGCGTGGACTGGGAGAAGGTAAAGAAGGCGGGCATCATCGCGGCTGACTTCTTCCTTGCCGACCTGCGCGCGCCAAGCAGAAACTTCTTGCGGAGAAGATAGAAGCTGTCGTTTACAAGTATGGCTTCTTGAGATAGTACGTGATATAATAGAAGAAACGGAGGTTCTGTATGTCAGATTTTGCGTATGCGTATTTTTCGACGGAATTGGATAAGCTTTCCTTGCCCGATTTGGAACAGTTGCTTGAAAAGATTCAGGGGCTGATTGCAAAGCAGAGGGAGAAGAAAATTTCAAGGGAAGAAGCCGCGCTTCGGGCGATTTTTGCACGGGCAGATTCCGAACATGCGTCTTCGAACGGCGAAAAATGGACCCGTGAGGAACTGTATGAGCGGTAAGGAATTTCTCGATTCGAACATCCTTGTCTACTGTGTTGATGAGGATGACAAGACGAAGCAACAAACAGCTCGGGAGCTTATCGCATCACTCATCAATACCCGGACTGGCAGAATCTCTACACAGACTTTGCAGGAGTTCTTCAACATTTCCGTAAAGAAATTGAAAAGAAACAAATCAACGGTGCAGAAGGATGTCACAGATTTCGCGGATGTGTTTCCCGTACACATAAACACAGTCAAGGACATTCTTACTGCTATCACAATCAGCATAAAGAACCAGCTTTCGTTCTATGACTCCCTCATCATCGCCGCAGCCAAGGCGGAGGGCTGTGAGATAGTGTATTCCGAAGATTTAAACGACGGGCAGGAAATGGATGGGGTAAAGATAGTGAATCCGTTCCGGCAAGAATAGGCGGGTGTATACAAGTATGGATTCCTGAAACAGGATGTTGTATATGATTGCAGTAAAAGCATATTATGACGGAAATGCATTTATTCCGATCGAAAAAAAGTCTTTCAAAAAGAATCAACAGGCTCTTATAGTAATTGAAGAAACTTCCGTTCCCCCAAAAAAATGCAGGGGAATTGCATCTGAATATGCCAATCCTTCTCTTGTAGGAAAAGAAAGCGAAATAGCAGCAGAGACTTTTTCGGGTAAATGATTATGACGCTCATAGACACAAATGTTGTTCTCAGATATCTACTCAATGACATAGAGGAACAGGCTGACAAGGCTGCAGACGTCATAGAAAACGGAGCGTTCACATTAGCAGAAATCCTTGGCAAAGAAGATAGAAGCTGGCGTTTACACGTATGGCTTCTTGAGATAGTCATAGCTGCAAGGAGCTGAGTGTGTCCAAACTGAAACGCTTCTGCTATGTTCTCCTGCAATGCACCTGGGGAGCAGGGCAGACCGTGCTGGGCTTCTTCTTTTTCCTCGCCAACATACGGTGCCCGCATTCGTTGTACCGGGGCTGCATAGACACGCAGTGGAAGAACCCCTATGCCGGGCTGAGTCTCGGACTCTTCATTTTTACACCCCAGGCCGGCGGTGAGTATACGGCGCAGGTCCGCGTCCACGAGTACGGGCATACCGTCCAGTCCCTGATGCTCGGCCCCCTGTATTCCGTCGTCGGAATCATCTCCGTCACATGGGCTTCCCTGCCGTATTTTCAGAAACTGCGGGAACAGAAGGGCATTCCGTACACGGCCTGCTTCGTGGAAAAATGGGCAAGCAGGCTCGGCGAGAAAGTGACCGGCGAAAAAGCTGCGTGGTAAAAACACCCGGACTGCAAAATTTCGTCTATATACTTTCCTCTATATAGCGCAAACTTTGCAGTAGGATGTGCCAGGGAACGCTTGTTTTACCTGAACAGACTTATCAAGAAGAAGCAGGACGGCCCCGCGAACGTCTTCATCAGACTGAAAGGGGTGTGCACGTCAGTCTTTGCGTCCCCGAAGAATTTGAAACTACAGGTCACATTCAATCGTCAGCATCTTGAGCGAGAATCCGTTGCGCTCGTAAAACCTGAGGCCGTCCTTGTTCTGGGGAAAGACCTGCGTGCGGAAAAAATCCGCGCCCATTTCCCTGCCGTATTGCTTTGCGGCATCCAGCAGAAGGGTTCCTGTCCCGCGGTTACGGAAGCTTTTTGTCACGAGCAAATCCTGAAGATAGATATTGCTCTGCGGCTTCAGGCAGGAAATCTCTTTTGCACGGACAAAAATGACATGGGCAAATCCGATTACAGTTCCGCCGGCCTCATCCTCCGCAACAAACATGACCTGGCTTTCGCTGTGCAGGATGCACTCAAGCTGCCCGGCCCTTTCTCCTTTGTTGCTCAGGACGAAATGCTCCGGCTGATAGAGCACGGAGTCTTCTTCCAGTTCCGTGTAGAGCTTTTCCAGAATACCGGCATCTTCTTTTTTTGCCTTTCGTATGACGGTCATATTATATTCCTCCCTTCCACATGCTCCTGAGTACGAACAGCGGTTCCGTATCTGCGGTGACAGGAGAAGAAAACCGCATGGAAAAATGAACGGGTAGGTAGGAGAGAGTCATTTGGTGTAATAGTATACCATCGTTTTCTCCATTCTGCAAATGATTCGTGAATCTGCAAATGATCCGTGAACAACCCGGCATCTGCCGGATTTGAGACAAAACACGACACGAATACCGCTTTTCCTGCGGAAAAAGCCGTAAAAAGTCCTTTTTATCCCGATTTCCGTACTTCATCGTTCGGGGTACGGGCTGCCGGCCGTACGGGAACCCGCATGAAACCTGCGTCAACAGGAATTTCCTTCAGTTCCGCCAAAGTGAGCTAAAAAACTACACGCAGCCCGCCTGCCTTTCGTTTATATTGTGCGGCGTACAGGAGGAAAACGAATGACGTACAGCTGAACGGCCCCTTCCCGTAAAACCGGAAGCGGAAGGGGCAGCAGAACCGGACGGACATCCGCTGTCAGCGGATACTGTCCGGCAGGCAACACAAAACAGAACGGCAGGCCGGGGCCGCAAAAACACATTCTTCATGCAAAGGAACATGAAGAATAAAAAGAAAAGAGGAATAACCTTATGAAACAGAATCTTATCAACACCGAAGACAATTCACCGAAGTCGGGCAAACTTTCCATTGCCCTGTATCCGAATGCCCTGCGCAAGAGCAACGGAAAAGAAATCAGTTACTATGCCCGCGTCGTAAACCGCAGGTGCCTGGGCATGGACGACATCGTCAATGACCTGCTTTCCGAAGACGGCAGCATTGATGCCGTACAGATGAAAAAAGACTGGAACAGCATCATCAATGCCATTGCAATGCGCATCAGCGCGGGGATTTCCGTCGATTTCGGACTGGGAGTACTTTCCCCTGCCGTCACCGGCAGCTTTAGCGGCGAGCAGTCTGAATTCAACAGGAACAAAAACTGCATCACGGTAAAATACCGGCCGTCGCAGGACATAAAAAAGACGATGTCCTCCCTTGAGCCGGTGATTACGCGGGGCAACATCTGCCGTCCGGAAATCACGCGCGTTTTCGACTGCGGCTCAGGCTGGGACAGCGCAAACCTGAAGGAAGATCAGAGCCTTGACTCCGGTACCATCAGCGCAGGCAACCTGCTCATCATCGAGGGAAAGAATCTCCGCCTCGACGGAAGCAGCGGCGAAGTCGGCCTGTACCTGGACAACATTGCGGCACCGGACAAATCAATCCGGCTGGGACCGGAATCCCTCTGCCGCAACAATCCCGCACTTCTTGAGTTCATCGTTCCCCGTGAGATTGAACAGGATGCAGAATACCGGATCCGTCTGGTAACGCAGCACATGCCGGGAGGCAGGCTCAGGGAATCGCCCCTGAGCGGCAGTTTCCCCACCGTGTTCAGCGCAGCCTGACGGACAGGCAGGTCATACGGGAGCCGTGCAGGTGCGGTCGGTCAGGGATAGGAGAAGGTCAGCCGCTGTATGGGCGAAGGCCCGTACTCGTGGCAGGCTGCAATGTGGGCCTTGGTCGGGTAGCCCTTGTGCTTCGCGTAACCGTAGGCCGGGTACAGGGCGTCATAGTCACGCATAATCCGGTCCCGGCCTACCTTCGCGATAATGCTCGCCGCCATGACCTGGGGGTATTTCCCGTCAGCCTTAACCTCTGCCCTGACGGGGCAGGACAGGCCGGGGGTATACAGGCCATCGGCAATTGCTTCAAGTTCCCCTGCCTGCAGGGCAGCCAGGCGGGGAAAGCGGTTCAGCATATCCTGAAAGGCACGGGCCATCGCCAGAAGGCTTGCCTGCAGGATGTTTATGCGGTCTATTTCATCCGCCTCCACCCGGGCAAAGCCCCAGCAGGCCCGCTCCTTTATGACCATCTCGGCTGCCTCCCGTTTTTTTTCTGACAGCTTCTTGCTGTCGTTCAAGAGTTCAAGGGGAAAATCATCCGGCAGGACGACACAGCCCGCCGTCACGGGTCCCGCCAGCGGTCCCCTCCCCGCTTCATCCAAACCTGCAAGGCAGCCATTCATGCCGACAGCTCCTTCATTCCGTAAATCCCCGTATCGTATTTGACTCCAGCGCAAGCGTCGTCGCGCCTCCGCTCATCCTGACCGCCGCAAGCTTCCCCGGTGAGCCTGCCGCCCGGAGCGCCCCGTTCAGGACGTTCCCCCGCAGCAGGCAGCTACCGCCCGAAATCTCGGCAATCCGTCCCGTGTAGCAGGACACGCTCGCAACGGATTTTTCCAGACGCAGGTCCGAGTCAACCATGCAGAAGGCGAGCGCAGTATACGAAGAGACGGCGCAGGCAGAGTCCGTCAGGGCGACCTGTGACGTATAGGCGGTAAACAGGGAGGAATAGGATGCGGCATAGGCAGAAAAAGAGGACGAGCGGGCCGCTACGGCGGAACAGCGCAGTTCCATGAGTCTGCCTTCCTGCTCAAAGCGGGCAGAAAGGTCACAGCCTTCAAAGCTCAGGCTGCCGTCCTGCACGCTGATGAAAACCGTCTGTTTCCTGCCGCCCTCCCCTGCCGCCGCAAAGCCAGCCCCGGGAACGGCGTCCGCATCTTCTTCTTTTAAAATCGAACAGTTCCTGAAGGCAACATTCGTCCGGTCAATGACAAGGGAGGCGTCCCGCAGGAAGCGCAGTGTCGCACGGCTTCCGGTGATAGCGCAGGGGCGCGTGATCGTCACGACAGTCCGGACCGGCACGTCGTCCAGCACGTGCAGGGTCAGCTTTTCGTTCGCATTGATTGCGGCGGCAGCCTGCTCAAACGTACGGAAAGGTGCGGCATAGCTGCCGTTTTGGGTTTCCGCATCCCCGCCTGCCGCCCGCAGGTAGATGTTCCTGCCTTCGACAAGCACGTGCAGTTCCGTGCGCTCCCCGGCATTCCCCGCGGCATCCACCGCATAGGCAGCAACCCGGTAGCAGGTTGCCTGCCCGCCGACCGTTGCCAGGCGAAAGCTGTTTCCCGCAAGCTTCGTAAAACCGCCGACCGGACCGGCACAAAACGCAGCCGCAGGCTCCCCGGCATCACCGGCGGTCCCGCCCGCTCCGTCAATCCCGGCGGCAGCGTCCCCTCCGGCAATCCCGACAGCAGCGGCGGCAAGGTCATCACCGTCGCCGCGGGGAATGCCTTCGCTGACGGCATAGAAGACGCTCGAGCCCGCCTCGCTTTCAATGCGGATTTCCCGGTCGTCAGTAAAGGCAAGCCCGCTGCGCTCAGCAGGAATGACGGCAGGCGGCAGGGGCGGCAGGCGGTCCAGATGAAAGGCTGCGGAAAGTTCCCCCTGATAGACGCCGTCAAGATAGACCCCGCTCGTAAAGGTCCCGCATACGTCCTCCCCCGTAAACGCATCCATGACGAGCGACTCGTAGCGGCCGGGAGCGGGGCCCAGGATTTTCGGGACACTTCCGTCAGTATCGGAAGCGGCATCGGACCTGCCCAGGCAGTAGGCGCTCAGGTAGGGAGGCGCCAGAGCGAGCGAGAAGCGGCAGCTGCCGTCGTCCTGAACGCGGCACGCAAGCGAGGGTTTCGGATACAGGACGAACGCCTGCGCCTTCGCATCATCGGCCTCGCCTTCGGCTTTCCAAAAGAGGACGTGCGTCTCGCTCCGGTCCACCTGCAGGGCGGTCAGCTTTCCCTTCCATTCCCCGTCATCAATCTTAAATACATACGAGGCATCAAGCGGCAGCACCGTCTCCCAGTCGGAAATGCGGAAGGGCAGCGCGGACGGCAGCGCATCGGTTCCCTCCTGTGCAGGTGCAGTCCTGACGAGAAAGCGGAACAGCGTCTCGCCGTCCGTCACGATGAAGGGAATATAGCGGACCACCGTATTCGCCCTGCCAAAGGAAAGCAGACCCCCCGGGAAAAAACGGCTGTCCCCGTCGGGAAGTGAGCTGCCGGTCATGTAGCGGAATTCCGCGGGAATTAAAAAGGCGCTGCCCGCCGTATACTTCCTGACCGGATTCGTGCAGATCATGCGGACAAAGTTCTTCTGGTTTTCGTTCCAGCTGTGCCCTGCATCCAGCCGGGACGCTGGCGTAACGCTGTAGTCAATGCTGTAATCGGACCGCCTGCCTGCCCGGTCGACCGTCGTGATTTTGAGGTGCACGTCCCCTTCCTGATCAATCAGGGAAGGACCGTCATAGGCAAATCCGAAGAGGAGTGGGTCGGAGCCGGAAATGGAATAATAGACCTCAAAGCCGTCGGGGACATCAATGAGAAGGGGCTGCCGGTTTCCCCAGGTACCGGCGACCGGGCTGATGATGCTGCATGCAGCAGCCGCGGACTGGCAGACCCCCTTCCCCGTGCAGACGAACACACCGAGGAAGAGCAGGATGAGAATCCTCAAAACATGCCTTCCCGCACAGCGGAAGGCCCTGCCAGCCGGCTTCCCCATAGCGGCGGTCCGGATCAGCCCTTGAATATCTCGGAGAGGACTTCGCGGAGTTCAGGATAGGGCTTATAGTAGTGCTCTTCAAGCTCTTCCTTCGTCAGGCCCACCATCTCATGGCTGCAGTAGTTGATCCAGGTATTGTTGTCGGGCTGGTCAATGACAAACTTACGGCACCAGTAGTCAGGCTGAATCGGAAGCTGCTCTTCCTTATAGGCGTAAATCTTGTAGTCGTGCACGACAACCTTGATGTTCTCGCGCGGAACACCCTTTTCGAGCAGGATGCCGACCAGATAGTTCAGGGTCCGGCCGGAATCATAGATATCGTCGACGAGCATGATCTTGTCGCCCGGCCGCAGGTAGTCGGGCGAATAGGTCCAGCCGTCAATCCTGACCGCATTCTGAATCTTCACGTTGCTGTAGCTCCGTGCCACGACCGCAGCATACAGGATGGGCTTGTGCTCCTTCATCGCGACCTTGTAGTACTCGCTGATGACATTCGCCATGTATGCCCCGCCGCGGAGGGAGGCATAGATGATGTCGGGAACAAAACCGTCCTCCTTGCAAATCCGGTGGGCAATTTTCAGCGCATCATTCCTGACTACTTCATACTGCAAAAACTCTTTCATCGCTCGCTCCTTATCGTTTGTCTGTAAAACTAGTGCTCTATTGACTGTTCAGGCGCCAGCTGCAGGCGCTTGTCCGTTGCAATCGAGATGACCGTCTTCGGCTTCTTGAAGCGGACACTCAGCTTTTCGCCGTTGCAGTCTATGATGACACAATCGCTTTCGCCCCGCTTTCCGCTGAGCAGCAGGGTCGCAAGCTCGTCCTCAATATCCCGCTGAATGAGGCGGCGCATGGGACGGGCACCCATGCTCACATCATATCCGTGCTCCACCATGAAATCCCGTGCCTTCGGCTTGAGCACAAGGGAAAGGCCCTGCTCCGCAAGGCGGTCGCGGAGTTCCTGCAGCTGCAGGTCAAGGATCCGGGCAACCTGTTCCCTATTCAGGGCATTGAACACGATGATGTCGTCAATCCGGTTCAGGAGTTCCGGCGACATAATCCGCTTGAGCTCTTCCATTGCACTCGCCCGGATGTCTTCAAAGGGCAGGACGCCGTCTTCCGCAGTGGAAAAACCGAGCCTGCTCTCGCTCGTTATCTGCCGTGCCCCGGCATTGCTCGTCATGATGACGACCGTGTTGCGGAAGCTCACCGTATGGCCCAGGTTGTCGCTCAGCTCTCCTTCCTCGAACAGCTGCAGGAGGAGGTTAAAGATGTCGGAATGGGCCTTCTCTATCTCGTCGAGCAGGACAACCGAATAGGGATGCTGGCGCACCTTCTCGGTCAGCGTTCCGCCCTCATCATAGCCGACATAGCCGGGAGGAGCTCCGACAAGGCGGGAGGCCGTATGCTTTTCCATGAAGTCACTCATGTCTACGCGGATCAGGGCATCTTCGGTGCCAAAGAGGAAGCGCGCCAGCGACTTGGCAAGCTGGGTTTTTCCGACACCGGTCGGTCCAAGGAAGATAAAGGAGCCGAGGGGACGCTTTAAGGAAGAAACCCCTGCCCTGCTCCGCCTGATTGCGCCGCTTATCAGGTGCACGGCTTCGTCCTGACCGATGACCTCCTGATGCAGGATCTTTTCCATATCGAGCAGGCGCTTCGCCTCGCCGTCGTCCAGCTGGTCCGCCGGTATATGGGTCATCTTGCTGATGATGCTGCAGATATCGTCTTTGGTAACAACCCGGCGGGAAGACAGCACGTTGTTCTTCCATGCGATGTTAAACTCTTCCAGCCTGCGCCGCAAATCAGCAACCTTGTCGCGGACGACAGCCGCATTCTCGTAATCCTGCCGCTGTACCAGGCTGCGCTTTTCCTCACTCAGGCTTTCGATCGAATTCTCAATCTCGTCAAGCTCCTGCGGCCGCCGGTCTTCCAGAATCTTCTTTGCCGCGCCCGCTTCGTCCATGATGTCGATTGCCTTGTCGGGCAGGAACTTCTCGTAGACATAGCGGACCGAATACTTGACGATCATCGGAATGACGTCATCGGCATAGGAAACATGGTGGAAGTCCTCGTACTTTGCCTTGAGTCCTTCCAGAATCCGCACGGTATCTTCTTCGGACGGCTCTTCTACATCGACCTTCTGAAAGCGGCGGGCAAGGGCGGCATCCTTTTCGATGTACTTGCGGAATTCCTTCGTCGTCGTTGCGCCGACAACCTGTATTTCGCCCCGGCTCAGGGCAGGCTTCATCATGTTGCTTGCGTCCATCTGGCCTTCGGAACCGCCGGCACCGATGATCGTGTGCAGCTCGTCGATGAAGAGGATGACATCATGGGATTCCTTGACTTCCTTCATCACCCGCTTGAGGCGTTCCTCAAACTCGCCGCGGTATTTCGTACCGGCAATCATCGCCGCCATGTCGAGCGAAAGGATGCGCTTCTTCAAGAGCCCCTTGGGAACATTGCCCTTGACAATCCGCTGGGCAAGCCCTTCGGCAATCGCCGTCTTGCCGACTCCCGGTTCACCGACCAGCACGGGGTTATTCTTGGTGCGCCGGCTGAGAATCTGCACGACCCGCTGAATTTCCGTATCGCGGCCGATGACGGGATCGGCATCGTCGCTCCGGGCGTCTTCGGTCAGGTCGCGGCTGAACTGGGCAAGGATCGAATTCTTGTCGGCAGTCTTCCGCTGTTCGCGGCCGTCCGCCATCATCGGCACCGCAGCGGTTCCCAGGTTCTGGATGTTGGTCGGGCGGAAGGTGTTGTCAGCAGTCTTTGCAGACGAGGGAATCTTCCGCTCTATCTCGAGGACCTTGTGCCGCAGCTGCTCGATTGAGATGGGGATGCTGCGGAAGAACTGCTGGCAGATGGAATCCTTTTCCGCCACCATCGCCAGCAGCAGGTGCTCGGTACCGATGTAGTCGCAGCCCAGGAGCTGGGCTTCCATGCCCGCCGCATTGATGACATCCGTCAGGCGGCGCGAAAACGGCAGGTTGTAAATCTCCGTCATCGGAATCCGGGCCGGCATGCTCTGCTCAATGTTCAGCTGCAGGGTCAGGACATTGATCCGCAGGGCCTTGATGACCAGATAGCCCAAACCGTCCCCGTTCTTGAGCATGGCAAGCATGACATGTTCCGGTTCCAGCTGCTCGCTGCCCAGATGATATGCTTCGTCGGCGGCAAGCGCCATGACGAGCCGCTGTGCCTTAGGCGAAAGGCTTTTATTTCCGTTTCCATTTGCCATGTATCAATTCTCCTATTACCGGTCCGTTGCAGGACCCTTTTCCGGCTCCGTAACCGGTCCGTCGCCAGCTGCCAGCACGCTCATTCTATCGTACTGAACGCTTCCTGAAAGATGATGGCCCGCAGCCGTTCTTCTTTCCTCTGCTTATTTCCTTCGACATCAGCTTCGAATGTAAAGCTGCCGTTCTTCAATACATATTCCAGATGCCCTTCCTGAATGCGGAACAGAAGGGCAAACAGCTCTGCATCGTCAATGCCGGAAGCCATCTTCATGTCGATTCCCCACTTGATGCCGCTGATGATGTCAATGCCCTCCCTGAGCGGGATAAAGAGACTTGAGCGCGCAAGGGCGATTGCCCGGTAGAGGCAGTTGCGGACCTCGCTTTCCATCGTCTTGCCGCACTCCTCCCTGGCCAGCCGCTCCAGTTCGGTAATCTTCTTTCCTGCGGCGACGATCGACGCAATCTGATCATATTCGGAACCGGTCTGGCTGTCTACCGTGTAGATGTCGTAGTAGGAACCGAGCGAGGTTCCGCTCCCCCCGTTGCCGCTGACCGCTCCGCCCGAGCCCGCCCCGTACGATGCACGGAAGGCCACATTGGAAGAACTGAGTGCCTGAATCGCCCCGCGTATCCGGCCCAGCATGGAAAGCGAGGGCAGGTGAACGCGGATGGAAAGCCGCATGCCGCTCCCTGCGTCCATCACCGAAGAGGTCAGGAAACCGTAATCGTAGCTCGCCGCAAACTGAATCTGCTTCTGGAGCAGGGAGTCAATCGTGCGCCCCGCCTGCACGGTCCGCTCAAAATCAAGCCCGCTCGAAAAGGCGGAAAGGTGCAGATGGTCCAGGATGTTGACCGTACAGGCAAGCTTGCCGTCCTTGCGCAGGATGACCGCCTGGTCTCCCGCCTTGCCGGCTGCGGCTGCCGCCTCGTTCAGGATGCCCCGCTCATCGAGAATCCGCCTGCCCAGATCGTCCAGATCCTTGACGCAGATTGCCTGAAAATCGTCAGCATTTTCCAGATGGTTAAAGACATCGGTCACGATGAACTGGATCCGTGTTCCGTCATTGCCCCGCAGCCGGGAGGGAAAGGGAAAGTTCGCAAGGTTCCGGGCCAGGCGGATTCTGCTGGAAAGAATGACGTCGTTTTCCGCCCCCGTCTCTGTGTACCAGGCGCCCTGGCTGTCGGCAGTCAGGCTGGAACTCATTGACCTTCCTCCCCGGTGAGCGGTCCGGCTCCGTCAGCCGGATCCGTGTCCTCCCCATCCGCAACGGGAACCTTTTCGAGTGCGCGCAGGTAGTCGCGGTACATCGCAGCCTTCTCGTATTCCTCGTTTTCAATCGCCTTGGACAGCTTGTCCTGCAGGACAATCCGGTCATTCAGAACGGACCTCATGTTGGAAAGCCGTTCCGGCATGCTGCCGGTATAGACGCCGTGAATGCCCTTCCCGTGGATATAGGCGCGTATGTCGTCCTTGAAAATCGCATAGCATTCCGGGCAGCCGACCATGCCTTTCCGGCGGATTTCACCGACGCTGATGCCGCAGACCGGACACATGCGGCGGCTTTCCCGCTGTGCCTTCCGGGAGAGATTCGCAAGCTCCTTGAACAGGTCTCCGATCGAAGACTCGATGCTCCTCGGATCAGAGCTGATGCCCCGCTCTATCGCGCACTCCGCGCACATGTTTATCTTCCGCTTCTGGCCGTTTCCGGACATCTGTTCCAAAAAAATAACAGCTTCCCTTTCCTTACAGAAATCGCAAAGCATATCTTCAAAATCTCCCGGCTTTATTATAATACATTATAGTACATTTTACGATTTACGCAAAGTATCCAGCGGCTTTTCCCGCCCGGCTTTCAGGGCAGGAAGCAGGGACGCCGTGAGCGACAGGAAGAGGGTGAGCAGGGCAACCCCGCCCGCCTGTGCCGCACTGATGCTGACGGAAATGTCCTGCAGGTAGTAGGCAGGATCCAGAAGCTTTATCCCCACATAGACGGAACCGGTTCCCAGGTGGGACAGGCGGTAGACGGCGGAAGCGACGAAATTGGTCAGCTTTTCGATCAGGGCCAGGATCGGATTGATGTTCACGGCGGCAAGGATGCCCAGCGGCATGCCCACCACAAGGCCGCCCAGACCGCAGATGCCCCCGACAATCAGGAAGGCAGTGCTGATACCGCGCGGGGACGCACCGACGCTCTTGAGGATTGCAATCTCCTTCAGGCGTTCCATCGTCACCATGACGAGGGCGGAACTGATGTTCACGCTTGCGACCAGCACAATCAGGATCATGATGAGGAGCAGGAGGACCCGGGTGGAAGAGAAGTTTTCAAACTGGCTTGCATTCAGCTCGCTCCAGGTCCAGACGGAACTGAAGGGAAAGAGCTCGGCCGCAGCCCGCTTTACCCGCTGGACGGTACTCGTAAAGGTTCCGTCGGTCTTGAGCTGCAGCGAATAGCGGGCGGCATTCGCGGGCAAAAAGCGGAAGCCCGTCCCGAGCGGAACGAACACCCAGAGGGCATCGAGTTCCTGATAGCCCGAGGAAACAATGCCGCACACCGTAAACACGGCGCTTTTCGGCACAATCATGCCGGAATCCGTCAGGCGGGCAGACACCAGGGAAATGCGGTCCCCCACTGTCACCCCCAGGTCTTCCGCCATCTTTTCGCAGAGAACGGCGGATTTCCCGTCAGGAAAGGAAGCCGTCCCGGCAGACAGCTTGAACAGGCGGGCAAAATCCCCGTTCGCGCTGAATATGTCGTCCTGCACCGCACGGACGCTTGCCCCGCTGCGGCTGCCGGAAGCGGACAGGGATGACGCGAGCGCCGTCCCCTGGACTTCGGGAAAGACCTGCGTCACATGGGGCAGGCCTGCAGCGAGCCGGCCGGCTTCCTCAAAGGCTTCGAGCGAGGCCGTCTCGTCATAGCCGGAAGCAAAGAAGATGTCGACGTCCTGCGTGGACAGGCCGATGATCCGGCCCGTAATCCCGTCTATCATGCCGTCGCTGATGCCCATGACGGCAAAGAGCGGTATGAGGCTGATGCCGATGCAGACCATCGAGGCAAACAGGCTCCTGCGCCCGTTCGTCCGGTTCCAGGAAAAGACGATGCGGCCGGCATACAGAAAGCTCGAACGCAGCGTCATGGGGCAAGCTCCCGTGCCTTTCCCCCCTCAATCACGTAGCGGAGGCTGCCCTTAGACGCGATGTGCATGTCGTGCGTCACGAGCACGAGGGTCTTGCGGTGCAGGTCTGCCATGGAAAAGAGCAGGTCGCCGATGAGGACCGCATTTGCCGGGTCAAGGTTGCCCGTCGGCTCGTCGGCAAGGATGAGTTCGGGGTCATTGACCAGGCTGCGGGCAACTGCCACCCGCTGCCGCTCGCCGCCGGACAGCTGAGACGGGTAATGCTGCATCCGGTCCGCAAGGCCCACGTCGTTCAGGAGGGAGGCCGCCTTCTCCATTGCCTGCTTCCGGGGCAGGCCTGCCATGTAGGCAGGGAGAAAGACGTTCTCGAGGGCGGTAAAATCCTTGAGCAGGTAGTGGAACTGGAATACCAGCCCCAGGAACTTCTGCCGGTAGGCAGTCCGTTTCTCCTCGTTCATCGCCGGAACATCGTTGCCGCCGACCAGCACGGTCCCTGCAGATGCATCCGCAAGACCGGCTATGATGTTCAGCAGGGTCGACTTGCCCGAGCCGCTCTTGCCGACGATGACGCAGGTATCTCCCCGGTGGACGGTCAGGTCAAGGCCCTGCAGTATCGCAAGGCGCTCGGCCCCGTTCTCAAAGCTCTTGTCCAGCCCCCGTATCTGCACGATTGCGTCTTCCGCTTCATATTTCATGTCATTTTCCATGCCTGCTCCTCCAGACGCCATGACCGCCTCCTTTTCCAGCTTCTTTTCCGCATCCGGCTCCCGCCCCGGCATGCCTGCTGCCGCCCCCGCATGCCCTATTCATCACGCAGCAGCTCCGAAACGTTCAGGCGGATTATCTTCCGCCCCGCAAGCAGGGAAGAAGCCAGGGACGACAGGACGCCGAACAGGAAGATTGCACAGACTTCCCCCGCCTGCATCCGTGCCGGAACCGATGCGAACACCGAGAACATGATGTTCTCCCGGACATAGGGCAGGTCTTCCGGACGGAACAGGGCGGCGGCAGCATACTGGGCATAGTACTGGAGCTTGGAAAGGGCAATGAAGACCCTGTCCATGTGCTTCGCAAGGAGGATGCCGAGCACAAGGCCCGGCAGCGCCCCCGTAAGCCCCGTTATAAGGCCCTTGGCGGAAAAAACCGCCTCTACATGGGACCGCCTGCCGCCGAGCGCCGACAGCACTGCGATATCCTGCCTGCGTTCGTATATCATGCGGCACATCGCATTATAGATGTTGACCGCGACGACGATGAAAATCAGGATGACCATCAGCATGAGTACGTTCTTTTCCACCCGGAGCGCACCGAAAAACGCCCGGTTGTAGTCCCGCCAGCCTTCGGTTTGACAGGCAGGGAATGCGGCCTTGATCTGCGCCGCAACGCGCCCGTCCTTATTGCTGTCGCGCAGCTTGACCGCAAGCACGCGGGAATTCCTGCCCATACCGAGCAGGCGCTCGGCGGCATCCAGGCTGATAAAGCAGTAGGCGCTGTTGATGTCGGCATAGTTCGTGCGGAATACTCCCGTTACGCGGAACACCCGGTCCGGCGAAAAGAGGGGCGCATCCGCCGAACCGCCCGAAGCAAGGATCGTAATGAGGCTGCCGACTTCCGCCCCCAGGCTCCGCGCCAAAGTCGAACCGAGCACAATCGCATTGTCCGCCTCCAGGTCAAAATACCCGGAGACAAGTTCCATCTCCCTGCGGAAGCCACCGTCCCTCCCCAAGACATCCGCCGGCAGGGCGCGGATGACCGCCGCCTGCTCGTCGCCCCACTCGCTTTCCACGAGCAGGCCCCGCGTCTCATAGAAGGGCAGGGCACACTGCACGAGGGGCTGCTCACTGCACCAGGAAGCAAAGCGCGCCTCGTCCGCATCATCCTGCAGGCCCCGCACCTGTATATGGTAGGAGCTGACTTCAAGAATCGCCTCAATGTATTCCATCTGAAAGCCGTTCATCACGCTCATTACCGCTATGAGGGCCATGACGCCGAAGGCTATCCCCAGGGAAGCAAGGCGGGAGGTAACTGCCGTCCTGCCCCGGAAGTCAACGCGGTTAAAGCGCCGGGAAACCCAGAACACCCAGCGCAGCGGGGCAAGCAGGCCCGTACGCCGGTCAGTTTTCATCTGCCTACTCATAGGACCTCGTCCGCTGCAGCGTGCCGTCGCTATAGACGGACTCGCTCACCTTGACCCCGTTCCGGTAGCGGGCTGCAATGCTGTAGTGGGAGCTGAAGTAGGTCGTCTGGAGCCAGTCGTTTTCCGCGCTGTACTCGGTCTTGGTCCGCAGCATGCCGTCCTCGTAGTAAAAGCTGTCCGGCTTGGAAGATGCCGCCGTGTAGACGTAGCGGGTCCTCGTTGCAGGGGTTCCGTTCGCCCCTGCCGAGCTGCTTTCGGCAATAAGGCGGCCCTGAGCGTCGTAGCTGCAGCTGCGGCTCTGGCCTGCATGGCGGCGGCCGCCCCAGATGACGTATTCCTGCTCCCGGGCAATCCGGCCCGCCGCATCATAGGAGATCATCGTAACGGTCTGCCCCTCAAGATTCTCATCTTCAAGGGAAGCCGGAATCTGCGAGTCGCCCGTGTACCGGTAGCGCAGCCTGCGCAGAAGCCTGATGTTTTTTGACTCCTTTGCGTTGCGCCAGACCGTCTTTTCCACAACCCGGCTCTGCTCATCGCGGACGGACTGGACAAACTGCCGGTCATTGGCGTAGACGCTCGCCGCTCCGGCTTCCCTGCTGCCCCAGCTCGCCTTCTCCACGCCCAGCTCATGCGAGCGGAGCCGGCCGCCGCCGTCATAAAAAGGCTGTTCGCCGGAATACAGGCCCAGACGCGCCATCAGGTTGGGAATGGAAGCCGTATCGATCGCCGCAGCATCCCCGGCGACAAGGGCAGGATCGTGGTGGGCGTCTTCGGGATGGGCAAGAAAGTTTTCAAGGCTGCTGACGACCAGCTCCCGGTTCCGGGGCATAAGCTTCCTGCCGCAGGCCGACGCAAGCTGTTCCTGCTGACCGGACCAGAGGGGAAACAGGAGGTAAAAGGAAAGGACGGCCGTCTCAATGGTCATCAGGACGCCTTATGAAGCAAGCATTGCGGAAACGTAGCGGTCCGCATTGAATGGCTCGATGTCGGGATATTTCTCGCCGGTACACAGGTAGGCGACCGGTATGGCAAGCTCCCGCCCTATCGTAATCAGGCAGCCTCCCTTCGCGGTCGAATCGTACTTGGCGAGCACGATTGCGTCCAGGCCGACCGCCTCGTGAAAGACTTCCGCCTGCCTGACCGCATTCTGGCCGGTCGTCGCATCGATGACGAGGATCTTCTTGTAGCAGCCTTCATCGGCCTTTGCCCGCGCGATCTTGTCTATCTTCTTGAGCTCGTTTACCAGGTGCTCCTTGTTCTGCAGGCGGCCGGCGGTGTCGGCAAGGACAAGCCCGCCCCCCTGCGCCCGGCAGGCGTCGGCGGCGTCAAAGACGACGGCCCCCGGATCGCTGCCCATCTGGTGCTTCACGACGCGCACGCCGAGCCGCTCGCCGTGCATGGAAATCTGGTCCACCGCCGCCGCCCGGAAGGTATCGGAAGCGGACATGATCACTTTTATGCCCCGGTCGGAATAGAGCTTTGCAAGCTTGGCAGCCGAGGTCGTCTTGCCGACCCCGTTCACGCCGAGCAGCATGTAAATGTTCACTTTTCCCGGCTCGGGAGTCAGGTCAACCCCCTTTACGCAGGTCAAAAAGTGTTCCCTGAGCAGGGAAACAACCGCATCCTCACCGGAAAGCCTGTCCTCGCGGCATTTTTTCTGCAGTGCGTCGACGATTTCCACCGCATTCTTTGCACCGACGTCAGCTTCAATCAGGATGTCGGTCAGCTCATCAAAAAAGTCGTCATCCTCACTTTTTCCGCCGAACAGCCGCTTCAGCCGGTCGGCAAAAGACATCTTTGCCATAGCAGCACACCTACCTTATATAGTCCGTCGTCAAATCCGATTCGTCCATCTGCAGGCCATCCAGACTTGCTTCGTCCAGTTCTACGTCATCCAGTCCAGCATCGTCTAGACTCGCCCCGTCCAGTCCTGCATCTTTCTGCCCGATCCCGTTCCGCACGGACCCGTTCAGCTTCGACACATCCAGCACGGAAGCTTCCTGGGGCAAAAGGCCCGACGCCTTGTGCACATAGCGGAAAAGCTCAAAGAGGAAGAATCCGCCCGCCGCAATGGCAACCCCGGTCGCCGCGTTCGAAAAGTCGGTGGCATTGTCAAGGTTCCCCCGCAGCTCCCCGCCCCGGAAAAAGCCGTCCTTCACTTCCAGATAGTTGCCGTAGGCAAGGAAGGCAGCCGGCAGGGCGAGCATGAGGGCAGAATAGCCCCGGTAGCTCCAGATGCGGCGCTTGTGGATCTCTGCCTCGTCCGGCCGCTGCCTGAGCCTGACCTTGAGCCGGGCGCCGTCTTCCTGCAGCCCGGGCGCAACATAATAATAGTAGTCGCCCGCCCCCGCCCTGAGCAGCTCGCCGGCCTGCGCCATCTGCCCGGCGTCCAGTCCCGCAATAAAGCGCCCGAGCACCGGCTTTCCGTTTATCATGACGGGCAGATTCCGCGTCTGCGAGTCCAGCTGCCCGATCAGGCCCGCATCCGCAAAGGCGGCCCCGGTCCAGCTTTCCCCGTCCCTGCCTTCCAGGAAGGTCAGGTCAAACGTGCCGTCGCTCTTCTTTTCCATCGGAACGACCATCGAGTACCGGGTAGACTCGGTAAAGCGGTAGGAAACGGACTTGGTAAAGTAGCCGTCGGCGCAGATTTCAACCTTATGGGTCCCGTAGGATACGGTCGCATCCCGCGCCCCTTCCCGGAGCAGGATGCCGTCGACGAATATCTGGCAGGAAGCAAGGGCTTCCTCGGGGCTGATGGTAAAATGGATTTCCACGGGCATCGTGTTCGCAATCTTGGGCAGGAGGGCAACCACCAGGTTGTCGGCAAGCTCAGAAAGCTCATTCAGCTCACCCACTTCCGTCACGCTGCCCGCGCTCCAGCCGCCCGGATAGCAGAGCAGTTCCGCCGTAACGGAAACAAAGTTCCCGAAGGACTCGATGGAACCGCGTATCAAGCCGCTCAGGCCCTGCGACAGGGCAAACTGATTCAGTTCTTCCCCCTCCGGCAGTTCCAGGAGGGAAAAGGCGTTCCGGTCCAGAATCGCAATCGACTCCAGCACGGACGGCCCCCCGTCTGCCGAATCGTAGCGGCCCTTCAGGGCTTCCGCATCCGTCAGGTTCTGCCGGATGGACGCTTCAATCTGCGCAATCTTCTTTTCAGCTTCGGCTATCTGCTTTTTGAGCTTGCGTGCGTTATGCTCGCTCAGCACAAGGCCGTCCCGGGCTTTCAGCTCACGCGAGAGCTGGAGGCAGAGGGACAGGCGGTCGGTCTGCAGCTGGAAGAGCTGGCGGTCAAGCTGCTCGGCAAGGGAAAGGACGTGGGATGCATCGCCCGCAATTTTTTCAAGGAGCAGGGTCGGAATGTCGGTCGCAGCCTGCTCCACGGCCCTGGACCGCCCGCTCGCAAGCTCAAAGGGGAGCGCGCTCAAAAGCCAGCCGCCCCCCTCCTGATACGGCCCGGAAACGCTTTCGTCCCCCTCGCAAAAGACGGCAGAGGAAAACAGGAAAAAGACGAGCAGTTTCAGGAGCCGCCGGTACATTACATATCGTCCCCTTCATCGGCGGAATCGGTCGGCAGGCCCTTCCACTTGGCCGCCAGGAATGAATCGAGGAAGCCGTCAATGTCGCCGTCCATGACCCCGTCAATGTTGCCGACCGAAAACTTGGTCCGGTGATCCTTGACCATCGTGTAGGGCTGGAAGACATAGCTGCGTATCTGGCTGCCGAAGGAGATGTCCTTTTTTTCACCGGCGAACTTGGAGTTCTCCTTCTCCTTCTGCTCCTTGTAATACTCGTACAGGCGCGAGCGCAGGATGCTCATCGCAGTCGCCCGGTTCATCAGCTGGCTCCGCTCGCTCTCGCACTGGACGACGATGCCCGTCGGCAGGTGGGTAAAGCGGACGGCGGATTCCGTCTTGTTGACGTGCTGACCGCCCTTTCCGCCCGCGCGGAAAGTGTCTACCCTGAGGTCCTTGGGGTCGATCTTCACTTCAATGCTGTCATCGAGCACCGGAAACACATAGACGGACGCAAAGGAGGTATGCCGCCGCGCATTGGCATCAAAGGGACTGATGCGGATCAGGCGGTGCACGCCGGCCTCGCCCTTCGTATAGCCGTACACGTAGTCCCCGGAAATCTTCATGTTGATGGACTTTAAGCCGCCTTCGACCTCTTCCTGGGAAAGGACTTCGGTCTTGTAGCCGTGACGTTCCGCCCAGCGCTGGTACATGCGGGAAAGCATGAAGGTCCAGTCGCAGGCTTCCGTTCCGCCCGCACCCGCATGAACGGACAGGAAGCAGTCGTTCCGGTCAACCTCGTCTGACAGGAGGTTCAGGATGCTCTGGTGGTCGTATTCCTTCTTGATGGACTCGTACTGTTCCTTCAGTTCCTTTTCAAGGCTCTGGTCGCCTTCTTCAATGCCGAGCGTGTAGAGGGTTTCAAGGTCTTCTACCTGTCCCTTCAGGGCTTCCCAGGGTTCCACCCGGGCTTTCAGCGCCTTTATCTCGTTCATCACCCGGGTCGCCTTGTCGTTGTCGTCCCAGAATCCCGCGGCCTGGGTCAGGGTCTCTTTTTCTGCAATCTTAGCCTTTATCCCGTCCGGGTCAAAGACGCCCCCAAACGTCAAGGATGTTTTCTTTCAGCTCGTCTATGCCCTCTTTGTAATCTTCCAGCATGTCTTTTTCTTCCTCACTCAGTTCTATTCAGTTCCCGTCGCTTCCAGTCAATTCCAGTCAATTCCATCGAACTTTTTTCATGGCAGCCTGCGCTGCCGGCCCGTCAGCGGGATCCCGGCTTGCGCACTGCGGGCCGGCCGGCCGTCCCCCGGTTCGCTGCGGGTGCCTTTGCGCCGGCCTTGCTGCCCGTCGCGACAGGATTGCCCTGGAACTGGCACTTGCGCCAGCGCTTTTCCTTCAGCTCGGTAATCACGAAAAGGCCGCCGACCGGAAATTGATAGAAACGCACGCTGTCGTAATAGTCAGTCACCCTGTCTATCTCCCGCTTGAGCTTGGCAAGGTCATCCACACTCACCCGCATGTTCTCGTAGCATGAGCGCTGGGACTTCTTGAACCCCATCTGGGTGAGGATGCTTACCATCGCGCGGGCAGTGTCGGGGCTGCCCGGGTCTAAAACAACAGATACAAACATATACTATAGCATAAATGAAACGGTGGAACTTGTCAAACCGTAAATGTCCCAAGGGAATCAGTTTTTACGGGATATGGCAGCATAAAACCGTATTCCCGCCGGGTGTCCCCCGGCCCCCCCCAGACGAATCCCCGGGTCAAGGCGCCTCAATCCCGCGCAAGGAACTCCCGCACCGCGTCAATGCGGGCACGGGCCAGCCGCCGCCCCGCTTCGTACACCCGCCGCAGTTCTCCCGCATCCTTTTCCGTCCGGCTGATGCCGAGCGGGGCTTCCGGGCAGATGACAAGGACTTCGCCCCGGTCAGCCTTTGCAAACACGTCATCAACTTCCTCATTGTAGACCTCGGGGCGGCGGCGCATTGCTTCCACCGCCAGCGGGTACTTCCCGAGCATGAGCCTCATGAGCCACATGAGGGAAGACGGCTTCTTGCGGAAATTCCTCGGCTGGGTCAGGATGACGACATTGTGCGTGTAGCCCAGGCCCTCAAAGAAGCGGAGGGGCACGGAATCCGTCATGCCCCCGTCCAGCAGCCGGTAGCCGTCCACCTGTACCACGCGGCTTGCAATCGGCATTGACGCACTCGCCCGCATCCAGGTCAGCTCCTTCTCATCGCAGGTCTCAAGCTTTTTATAGACCGGTCTGCCGGTCACGCAGTCAGAGGCGACGCAGTAAAATTCCATCGGGTTTTCCCGGTAGCGTTCATAGTCAAAGGGATCAAGGAGGTTCGGTATCTGATTGTAGCAGAAGTCCGCCCCGTACAGGTCGCCGGTCACAAGGAGCGAGCGGAAGGAACAGTAGCGCCAGTCATGGGAAAAACGCGTATTGTAGCGGATGGCGCGGCCCGCCTGCTGCGACTTGAAGTTGCAGCCGAAAGTCGCCCCGGCCGAAACGCCGACGGCCCCGTCAAACACAATCCCTTCTTCCAGAAAGACGTCAAGCACGCCTGCCGTGAACATCCCGCGCATGGCACCGCCTTCAAGCACCAGCCCCCGCTTTTTTCCTGCCGGCTTCTGCTCCGGCGCGCGCCCCGGCACGTGGCCTGCCTCATGTTCCTGCATGCACACCTCCTATGCCGTCCTGTCCGCAGCGGTGCAGGCCGGGAACAGGGCCCGGCAGTTCGCATCGACCGTCCGGCACAGGGCCTCGGCGCTCACCCCCCGCATGTCCGCAATGAACTCGTAGGTGTGGCTTATCAAAAGCGGCGTATTCACCTGTCCCCGGCAGGGAACGGGTGCAAGGTAGGGCGCGTCGGTTTCCAGCAGCAGGCGGTCATCCGGTATGAAGCGGACGAGTTCCCGCATCTGGTCCATCAGCCGCTTCTTCGTATAGGTCACCGCCCCGCCCAGGGCAATGTACCAGCCCCGGTCCAGAAAGGCGCGCGCCTCGTCAATGCCGTAGGAATAGCAGTGGATGATGCCCCGGTGGTAGCCCACCTCGTCTATGCAGGCACGGGTTCCCTCAAAGGCCTCGCGGGAATGGACGATGACGGGAAGCGACAGGCGGTGCGCCAGCTCCAGCTGCATCATGAACATCTCCGACTCCGCCTTAAAAAGCTCGTCGTCCCAGCCTTCGGCGCTCCGCCGGTCCGCTCCGGCAGGGTTCCAGTGGTGGTCCAGCCCGCACTCGCCCACCGCAAGCAGGCGGCCGGGGAAAGGCGATGCGTCAGACTGCGCACGGGCGATCTGCCGCTCAAGCTCTGCGACCTGCTCCTTCCGGGCACGGATGGCATCTTCGTCCGGCCAGATGCCGGCAGAAAAGTAAAGCAGGCTGCGGGCCTTCGCGCGGACGGCTTCATCGCCGATCTGCGCAAGGCAGTCCTGTGCCAGAGCCATGCGGGGCAAAAGGTCGTCAGCCCTCGTGCCTATGTCGAGGGCAAAAAAACAGTCCCGCTCTGCCAGGGATGCAAGGAGAGACGCCCCCCAGGGCATGCCGAACTGTTCTGTCAGATAGTGAAAGTGAAAATGGGTGTCGGAATACATCGTTCTAAAAAAATAAGCCGCAGATTTCAGATTGCCGGGCACCGGACTTGAACCGGCACAGCTGTTACCAGCCGAGGGATTTTAAGTCCCTTGTGTCTACCAATTCCACCAGCCCGGCGAACGGTTTTCGCTGTCTTTGACAGTAACTATAGCGTTTTTTCGCCGCAAGTGCAAGATGATTATACCGTGAGTGATTATACCGTGAGCCGGCAGCATAGTTGCCGGCTCATTGTGTGCGATTGCAGCAACGCTGCTATCGCACACGACTGTACAGACCGGCAAGTTCTTCCCGCCATGCAGGCCGGGAATCCTTGTCTTCCCATTCAATGATTTTTTTAATCGTAAAATGACGCAGGTCGTGGATATTCGCGAACTCAAGGACGCCGAAACGTCCCTGTCCTATATAGGTAAGCCGCTCGTTGTCGGCAAGCTTTTCCTGTTCACTCAGGGAAGCAAGCGCGCAGTCAAAGTGCATCGGCCGACCGTCTTCCCGGTTCACGATGGCGCTTCCCACGTCGGCAATCGTCATGCCGCACTTGGGACAGACAGGCCGCTCTCCCGCCTTATAGGAACGGATTGCATCATCTTCATCGCGCAGCTGGTCAGCCGGCAGGCTGTAGGAAGACCGGTAGCTGCTCTTCCTGAACAGGGGTTCGGAATAGCGGGAATCCTTCTTGCGGGAAGAACGGGAGCCTGCGCCCTCGTCCCGCCTGGATTTCGCTTCCCTGCCGCGCCGTGCAGAAGCCTGGCGGCCGGAAGAAGCCTGCCGCCCCGAAGCACTCCGTCCGTGCCTGGACCTTCTTTCAGTACTCATGTACGCCAGTATAGCGACTTTTCCTGCGCGATTCTAGCCCTAGACAAATCTTTCTGCGCTTCTTTCCGTCATCGGCGGCCTCTCCACGATTTTTCTGCTGACGACCGTCGCAATGCGGTCAACGGCATTTTCTACATAGTCAGTGTCCAGAATCTTCTGTTTCAGTTCCGTAATACGGATCATCACGGCGGCCTTGGACCGCTTTCCAGAAGCTGAGCCTTCGGCCCGTTTTTTTGTAATCGGCATGTATGTTACTCCACAAAACCTTTTGAGAACATGGCGTACAGGTTCTATCCCACTGACATCCAAAAGAGAGAACGCAAACCTGATGTGCTTGTACTTATATTGTCGAACCGCTCCACGGGAACATTTAGCTGATATTGTGCGGGAAATAAAAAAATGTTTCGCGTAAATTGCTGTCATACAAGCAGATACAGCTCCACCTCCCCGCAAGGGGAGGACCGCGCAGGCGGAAGGGAGAAGCTGACCTGAAACTGTCCTGAATCAGAAGTGCTGTTACTGCAGGGGGGCAAAATAGCCCGTTTCGTCGCGGCCGGACCTGCTCAGCAGGTATGCCTCGACTTCCACGGGCAGGTAGCGGCGGCCAAAATCCGTTCCGAGCGACGACGTGTAGCTGAGGATATAGACCCCCGACGGCAGCGCAATGATGTCCTTCATAACCGCAGAAAGGCCTTCCGGCCGGTACACGTAGTAGCTGTCGCCCATCGTGTTGTCGGTAATGTACTGTATCTCGCTCGCAGGAGCCGCATTGGTCATCAGAATCGTGTTGAACGAAACGGAATTGTTGTTCATGAATGCCGCAAGGTCGGACAGGGAATAGCGGCTGAACGCCTGATCGTTCACCCCGCCCGCCGTGATGTAGATGACGGCCCGCTTCTGTTCGGCATTGATCAGGCTGTTGGCAGAAAGCCGCATTGCCGTATCAATCGCACAGTCGGCGGCATAGTCAGCCTTGAGCGACCGCACCGAAAAGTTGGACAGGTCGGCCGGGGCACCGGTAAACTCCGTCGTCGGCACGGATGCGGCAGAGACAATCCGCACCGTTCCCCTGCCCTGCATGGAAGCGGCAACTTCCCGGACCGCAGTATTCACCTGCTCCTCGTAGTCGCGCATCTGGTAGGACCGGTCAATCAGCAGGGTAATGTCGGCATTCGTATTGCCGTTCGCACTGCCGGTCAGCTGCATGTCCGCAACGGGCCGCTTGCCTTCCGTAATGAGGAAGTTCCCCTCGCTCAGCCCCACGATGGGCTGCCGCTTGCGGTTTTCCACCTTGAGCTCGAGCGTCACCCTGGGGAAGGAGTCGGAGTGCACCCGCTGTATCTGGACAAAGAAGCCGCCGATGAGCTCGGACATCTTTGACATCACGTATATCTCGTTTGCCTTGAAGTCGGTCACGATAAGGTTGCCGTTCTTGTCGGGGACGGCACTCGTAATCTGCGTCGGTCCGTTCCCCGTCGTCGCATTCTCAAAGGCGGAACCGGAAAAGACGTCCACCGTCATGACCCGGTTCAGGTCGGCGATGATCAGGTAGTTGCCCCAGCACTTCATGCTTTCGGGCTTCTTGAGCGTCCCGTCCTCGACAAGGATTCCCTGAAAGTTTCCGGCGCGGTCAAACTCGTACACGCCGCCCGTCACGCTGTCGGCGACAAAGACCCGGTCCTGCCAGACCGCAATGCCCGTCGGGGACTTGAAGCCGCCGAAGTCATCGGTCTTTCCGCCGAAGGAAAGGAGCCCGTTGCCGTCCTGATCAAAGACGACGACCCGGTTGTTGCCGTAGTCGGTCGTATAGATGTTGCCCTGGCTGTCTTCGGCAAGGTACTGGGGGCCGATCAGCTCGCCGGGCCCCCTGCCCTTCCTGCCGATGTGCTTCACGAGCTTTCCCGACGGCTCCAGCTCGGACAGGCGGTTGCCTGCGCTCTCGCTGACCAGCAGGTTGCCGTTCGACAGGCGGATGATGTCCACGGGCCGGTCAAAGCCTTCCAGACCGCGCACCCGGTCAAGCACGACGCCGTTCACGTTGTAGCGGAGCAGCTCGTTTGACCCGTAGGCGACAATCCAGACGGACCCGTCCGGGTTGGGGAGCGATGAAATCGGATAGCTGTAGATGAGCGTCTTGCCGTTTACCCGCGGAAAGCTGTCCGCTTCCGTATAGCGCTGGGTAAAGCCGTATTCCGTGTCGGTGACGCGGCGGTCACTGACGATTTCTATCTTGTTCGGGAGCAGGAGGCCGCCCCAGTCCTGCTGGCGGGCCATCTCCCACTGCTGCAGGGCTGCCCCCTCAATGCCGGACATATAATAGGACTTGCCGAGCCATTCAAGAATGCGGTTCTCGCCCGGCAGGAACGAAAGGGCCTTCTCGAATTCGAGGATTGCCTCGTTGTAGTTCCCCCGGTAGTAGCTCTGGACTCCGCGCCGGAACTCTTCCTCGGCAAAGCCCGCCTCCGAGCTCCGCTCGGCATCTTCTTCCGTGCGGAAGGAATCCACGAGGTTCCCCTGGGGAAAGGCACATACGGCCGCACATACACCCATTGCTACAGCAATCAACGTCTTTTTCATACTTCCCCTTCCATTTCCAAAGTTTCCTGCAGGTGCTCGGCAATGAGCTCATTGTTTTTATCCAGCTGGGCAGCCTGCGTCAGGTAGCGCTTCGCTTCCGTATACAGGCCCATCTTGTAGTAGACCCAGCCCACGCTGTCCATGCAGGCAGCGCTTGACGGCGCGAGCGCCAGCGCCCGCTTGCAGTAGTTGAGGGCCTTGACCAGGTCACGCTCCTCATGCGCAAGCACGTATCCCAGGCCGTTGAGGGCAGTCGGATTCTCCTCGTCCTCGGCAAGGGCCTTCTGATAATATGCAATGCATTTGTCAACATCGTCTTCCTGCCAGGCAATGTAGGCAAGGGAGGCGTATGCCGAAGCCTTCTTGTAGCCCAGCTCCAGCAGCTTGTTCAGCTCAAAATCCGCCAGCTTGGTACGGCCGGTCAGACAGTAGATGACGGCGAGCAGGTAGCGGCACTGCAGGACACGCTTCGCCCCCTTCTCGTCCGTGTCGGCCCCTTCGGCGGTAACGACCTGCTCCAGGTACAGGAGCGCATCGTCATAGCGCTTGAGCTTTGCATAGCACAGGCCCACATAATAGGCAACCTCAATGGAATCGGCATACGAGTCAGACGGAAGGGAGAGAAAAAAAGAAAGAGCATCCGTATAATTCTTTTCATTATAAAGGGAAATACCTTCGTCAAGGCCTCTTGTTTCGTCCATGCTTACTTCCTGTCAACAGTTTCTCCCTTTGATTTTCGACATTTCAAGGCCCGATGTTAAGAAAACCCGCACGGAAACTTACAGTAAATGGACGCCCCTCGTCGGCTTCACGACATAGCAGGCGGGCGAAAAGCCGAAAATCCGCTCGTAATCCGCCAGCTTCTTCTTGTAGCCCTCAACGTCCTCGTTGCGGAGGATGCTGTAGGTACAGCGGCCGAATCCCTTGCCCGTAATGCGGCCGCAGTTGACCGGATTGCGCAGGTCGTCGGGGTTCAGGTCAAGCTCCTGCACCCGCTTCAGGATCCAGTCTATTTCCGGGCAGGAAATGTCGTAGAGGTCGCGCATGTTCTCGTGGCTCTTCTTGACGGCGCGGGCAAAGCCCGCAAAGTCCCCGGCCTCTATCCCGGCATAGGCGTCCAGCAGGCACTTGTGCTCCTCGATGATGCACAGGAGGCGGCGGCGAGTGTCCTCGTCCACGACGGACAGGACTTCGTTCCGCTCTGCCTCGTTTTCCTCGTAGCGCCAGCCCCCGAAGATGTTGGACCGGGTTTCCCGCAGTTCTCCCAGAAGCAGGGCGTTTTCCGGCTGCTGCAGGCTTCCTTCGTTCCAGGTCGTAATGCGGGGTACGCGGGCATCGGTCAGGATGATCGTCTTGTCCTTGAATTTGAAGGGAACGGCCTCGCACTCGTTCCTGCTGTAGTCGGTCAGGACGACGCAGCCTTCCTTTGAATAGATGGGGGTAAAATTGTCGGCCTTCAGGTTCGCAATGCCGTAGTAGAGCTTGTTCGCCCGCTCTATGACCTGCAGCAGTTCCACCCGCCGGCAGCGGAAACGGCAGAGTTCCTTGATGGCCCAGGCGGACGCTATCTTAATCGCCGTCGTTATGCCGAATCCGGCGGACGGCAGGATATCCGAATACACCGTTACGTTCATGCCGCAGCAGTCAAAGCCCCCGCTCGAAAAGCCAGAGATGACCGACTTGACCGCATTTGCCCACTTGTCCTCCTTGCGGAACTTGAGGGAGGCAAGGCCCGCCCGCTTGCTGTCGTCCAGCTGGACGAAGCGGAAGCGGAGGTTGGTATCGTCCCGTCGGGATACGGCAACGTAGACCGGCAGGTTTACTGCCATGGAAAGGGTTTTATCCTTAAAGAACCAGGAATGTTCGCCGATGAGGTGAAAGCGGCCCGGGGCCACGGCAACCACGTCAGGAGCCTCACCATATTCCTTCTTGTGAGCTTCTACAACCTCATCCATTTCTTCCACCCGTTACGACCCGTCACGACAGGGCCGCTTTTTGCTTTATTGCAATTTTGTATTCAAGATAATACAATCATCATATAATGAAATCAGTTCTTTTACAAGTTTTTTGCGCACTTTTTTCTGGAATTATTGAAGGGGCGGCCATTCCGAACGAACTCTTCCTGCACGGTTCGCCCCTGCTCGCCCTCTTTTCGGCCGTTCCGCTCTATGCGGCCCTGTACCGGGCAAAGAGCTACCGGGAGTCCTTCCTGCTCTTTTTCATGCAGACCCTGACCGTGCACCTGATTTCAAGCTTCTGGCTGGCGAATTTCAGGGATTTTGCCCTCTTTACCCTCGGCGCAAGCGCGGTCGGAACGGCCTGTGAGGGAGGCATAGTGGGCATCATCTTCCACGCCCTGCCCTCCCTGTACTCCCGGACGGAAATCCTGCAGGAAGATGCAGGCACGCGGGCCTTCGCCTCCCCGGCCCGGATCCTCTGGTTTGCCTCCTGCATGCTCGCCTACGAGTGGTTCAAGTCCATCGGCTTCCTCGCCTACCCCTGGGGCACCCTCTTCCTCGCCGCCGCCAAGTGGCGGGTCTTTACCCAGATTGCCTCGATCACGGGCATCTGGGGCGTGACTTTCCTCTACGCCCTCGCGGGTGCCCTCACCGGCGAAGGGCTTTACCTCCTGTCCCGGCAGCGGGTCCCGCAGGCGGCAGCGCAGTCCTACCGCACTGCGGCCCGCTTCACGGCCGCCGTCTGGGCCCTGGCTGCCCTCTACGGCCTGTACCAGTACTTCCTGCCCCGGCAGGTGGAAAAGACGATCCACACGGTTGCCGTCCAGCAGAACCTGGATCCCTGGGAAGGCGGCGAAGAAAAGTCGCTGGAAGTTTCCATGCGGCTCACCGAACAGGCAGTCCGGGAAACCCGCGAAAAGGAACAGGACGTGGACCTCGTGCTCTGGAGCGAGGGGGTGCTCGGCCGCTCCTTCCCCGATGCCCGCTTCCACTACCGGCATGCCCCGGAAGGCGAAAGCCTGTCCGACTTCATCCGCAGGATGGACGTCCCCTTCATCATCGGGGGGCAGACCCGCATCAACCGGGCAAAGCACCACTACTCCAACAGCGCGATTTTCTATGACCGGGCAGGAAGCTACGCGGGCTTCTATTCCAAGATCCACCTCGTTCCCTTCGCGGAAGCGATTCCCTTTGCCGACAGCCCCCTCATCCAGTACCTCATGGAACAGATGGTCGGCTTTTCTTCGGGCTGGACATCCGGCAGCCAGTACACCCTCTTCCGCGTCCCCGTCGGCTCAAAGCAATTCCAGGCCTGCCCGGTAGAGTACAAGCGGGCAGCCTCGCCCGTCGTGAGCCTTGATGCAACGGGCAGGGCCGACCCGGACGTTACGGCAGCTTTTACCGAAGGCGGGCAGGACAATCCCGACGGCTTCGTCACCTTTTCCGTGCCCATCTGCTTTGAAGACGCCTTTGCCGACGTGTGCACCCCCCTGTTCAAGCTGGGAACGGAAGTCTTCATGAACATCACGAACGACGCCTGGTCGCATACCGCTTCCGCCGAATACCAGCACTACGCCATCGCAAGCTACCGTGCAATCGAATACCGGACCACCCTCGTGCGGGCGACAAACTCAGGCTACACGGTCGTGCTTGACCCGGCGGGAAAGGTCCTCGCCGACCTGCCCCTCTTTACCGAAGCCGCCCTCTCCTACCCCGTGCCCGTCTACGCGCACAGGCCCACGGTCTACTCCCGCCTGGGCGACTGGCTGCCCTATACGGTCTTTATCCTCATGGGCCTGTACGGGATTCTCCTGATCCGGCAGGTCCGGCGAGAGGACTGAAGCCGACAGGAGGCAGAACGATGCCCGCTACTGGTACAGGTACAGATAGCCGGTAGAAGACGGGCTGCCGGTCCTGGTCAGCGTTGTCCCCGGGAAGCTCACCTCATACTCAAAGTAAACGGTAAGCGGCGGACCGTCGCTGCCGCTTGCGGAGTCGGAAGGCAGGCTTGAGACATCAATACCAAGATTTGACATCGACAAGGGCAGGTTACCGGAGCTGTCTCTGGTACCTACAAGTGTTCTCGTTCCACCGACGACCGCGTACCACTTGAACACCGCGCCGGAGTTGTCAGCAGGCAGAACACTGAAATACGGAGATATTATAGCGGTGAAGGCCGAGCTGGCTGTCACCTGATACGTCATGCTTCCGTCCAGACAGGTTCCGCTGCAATCACAGCTCGTCTCGAAAGCAACGATGCTTGCGGGCGGGGGCGGGTACACCTTGAATTTCAGCGCGTCGCTCTCATTGGACTCATAGCTGGGGTGCTCCACGACGACTGTGATTGCGCGGGTCGTAGCGGGGAGCGGGCTTGCGGAGTCGGCAAGCTGAGCCAGAATTATACCGCTCAACTGCGTCCCAATATCGGTATTCGCGCTCGAATCAAAACCACTGACAGTGCCAATGAAGCTGCCGTTGCCTATATTCAGTTTCCACTTAGTGCCGGCAGGCATGTCGGAGCCATTACGCACCCCTAAGGTGAATGTTGGATCGGTCGCCTCATTTCGCTGATAATACGTGCAGCTTGCCGGGGTGGTCTCTGTGGCCTCCGTCGAATCCCGCGCGTCCGCAATACACGAGTAATCGATCTCCGGCTTGGGCAGCTTGGGTTTATACAGCTTGACGGTCTTGCTGGAATCCGCATTCTTGGGTGAGTTTATCGCCTTGCCGTTCGTGGCAGAACAGGACACATAGAATGTCTTGGGCGGCGTGTCGCTTGTGTACCACGCCGCATACATCGGGCCGAGGTCGAGGGAGGGCGCTACGTCAAAGCTGGCAGGCTTGTGTTCCGCAGTTGTAGTCTCTGACCCTATAGTGCCGTCATAGCTTTTCCCCCACTCGAATTCCGTTCCTGCCGGGAAAGCCCCGGCCGGATAGCCGGTTCCCGCCGTCGCTGTTGCCGTAAAGGTGAAGGTCTTGGTAAAGTCAACGATGTCGTAGGAGTCGGCGACAACCGTGCCGGCCGCATTCTTGTGCGCCGTCACCCCGGCAGGAAGCGTCACTTCTATCGTAAAGGCCGGAATTTCCAGTACGGTAACGGCGACGACGCCGGTACCGGACGCCGTCGTGACCGCCCCCTCTTCGTCCGTGCAGGTCGCCGTCACGATGATGCCGCAGTTGTACAGTCCGCCCGCCGGGGGTGTGCCGAGCAGGTCATTCTTGAGGTCCAGCGTAATGCTGTCTCCGCTGCCGAGCGGTGCGCCGGTGGGCAGGCTCCACTCATAGCTTATGCTGCCTGAAGGCGGTGCAGAAAGGCCCGCAACACTGAAGGTCACGGTCTGCGAGCCGGGAGGAGTCGCGGCATAGAGGCCTGCATCGTAGGTAATGGTCGAAGGAGATGCGTTGACCGCAATCGCGGAGGGCAGGGGCCAGGAGCCTTCGCCTGTCAGCGGAACCTGGATGTCGCTTGAGTTGCCCGTGACCGTCTGGGTCTTACTGCCTGCGCAGACGACCGTGCCGTCCGCCCGCTTCACGATGATGCTGACAGTTATCTCCGTGCCGACTGCAATCTGGGGAATCGTAAAGGAAACCGTGCCGCTGCCCGGATCAGTGGCGTCAGCCGTATAGGCGATGCCCTGCCCCGTCATGACGAGCGTCACGTAGCCGTCCGCGGGCAGGCCCAGGACGCTGGAAGAAAAGCTGACGGTCGTTGTTGCGGTAGAAGCATTGGGGCCCGAAAAGCGGGAGAGGATGGCACCCGTGTTGCCCCCGTTGGAAAGGGCCAAAAGCTCGTCTGCGGAAATCGTACTGCCGGAGTTTTCCGTCGTACCGCTGCCGGAAGAAGTTGCGCCGGGAGTATAGACTGGCCCGCCGCCGTCATGCGAACCGCCGTTGCCGTTGCAGGAGGCAATGCCGGAGAAGCAGAGACACAGCAGGACAATGCTCCCGCATGCACTCAAAAATGGGTTCCGCCGTCTCATACGCTCCTCCTGCCCGTCATAGGATGTATTGTACGGTTTCAGCAGGAATCCGTCAAGGGAAGTAGCCGCAAGAAAATCCCTCCCCGGCGAGGGGGCAGGTCCGCCGCTCTCCCCGCTGGGCGGACTGGCTGACGGGGACTGGACTGACGTATACAGACCTCGAAACAAGCAAAGTTTTACTTCCGAAACTTGCCGAGTTTCACTACCCGAAACCAGCCTAGTTTCACTTCCGAAACCTGCCGAGTTTTACTTTCGAAACTCGTACGGTTTGATTTTCCGTTCCAGCCGGCATTTTTTCCGATTCTTCGCGATTTTTCTCTGGAAAAGTGGCAAAAACTGCTGCTTGTCTGCATACAACAAAGTGTATGCAACACAATAAAAGAAAACACAAAAGCCACTCCGGGAGGAGCAGGGGCAGACAGCCTGCCTTCTCCCGAGAGCTGCTGGCCCGGGCCGCCGAGATGGTTTCCCGCGGGGAGCTGATCCCTCTGAAGAACGATGCAGCCTTCAAGATGTTCCTTTCTGGGCCAACGCCGGAGTCGAACGCCTGCCTGCGTTCCATGCTGAGCGCGCTGACGGGGCGGGAAGTGACCTCGGCGAAGGTGACAAACGCCGAACTGCTTCCTGAGTACGCGAACGGCAAGAAGCCCCGGCTTCCCTGGCGGGAAGCCAATGACTTTCTGCTGCGCAGAAAGTCACGGGTGGCAGACAGTTTCGCGACCCGTGCGTAGCACGAGGTCGTTACGTTCGCGCGAGCGAACGTGAGGATCAGAAGCTGCGTGCCCTCTTTTACGCCTGCAAGCTCTATGCAGGAAGCCTCAAGCATGGGGAGCGGTATAAAACAGCCCCGAGCGTCTACCAGATTTTCCTCATTGACTTTGACCTGTTCGGGGAAGACGGCAGTCCCGGCGGGAGACAGTTCTACCACCGGGCAATGATGCGGCTGGACGACGGGGCGGTCTTTGTGGACCGACTTCAGATACTCTTCTTCAGCCTCAAAGTACCTGACCGTGTAGACAAAAGCTTGCAAAAGGCCGCCAACTGGTGTAACTTTATAGGAGGGAACAGCAGGCCCGAGGTTCTGGAGAGACTGGGGCAGGATTCAGACTGGAAGGAGGAGTTCAAAGTGGCATTAAACACAGCAATACGGCTCAGTGCGGAGGAACGGGCGTGGGCCTACCACCTGTCGATGGACCGTGCCGAGGCCGACTACCGGAACGGCATCAAGTATGCCAGACTGGACGCTCTGGAGGAGGGGCGTGCAGAGGGCCGGGAGGATGCCTTCCTTGAGACCGCCCGGAATATGCTGGCGAAGAACTACCCGGTGAATGAGATTGCCGAGATAACCGGACTGCCCCTCGCTGACGTGGAGCAGCTTGCCGGGAAATGAGGACGGGATGCGGAGACTCCGGACCCCGGCATCAAGGAGGATCACGGTAAATGGTAAAATAGTTGACGGTATCGTGCGGATAACTGCTACTCGAGGATTTTTCAGGAAGGCTGCTTCCGACCAGCGATATCTTGCAGCTAACCGTAATGGTCAGACCTCCTCCCGGTTCGGTTCCCGTACCATCCCAAGGAGCAATATCGGCCATCGTTTTGCCCAGTTTCGTAAGAACTTCTCCTAAGGTAAAGGTATCATCCTGGTTGCCCCCAGACTTCACCTCCACCGTAGAGCTTCCGTCCGACACCATCCACTTGAATGTTGCGAAAGAACCGCTTGCAGGAAGTTCCGCCGTATCAGAGGCATTAAATTTTCCGACACGGACACCTATAGTGCTGTTTTCAACACCGTGAATATAGACAGTTCCTCCGCTCAAAGCCGGAGTCTGTCCTCCGGGATAAGGACTTATCCATACATAGAAGTCAGGAACAGAAGAAGGATAGGGCAGGACCTTCACGGTGATGGGGTCGCTCTCCACGCTCTCGTAGCCGTCGCATCTCGCCTCGCATACGGCCGTGATGGTGGCAGGCAGCCCCGTCACGCCGCTGATTGCACCCAAGTTCGTCCCCTGTGAGGATGTCGTGGAACCTGTTGTCCCCCCCATGTAGCTGCCGTTAATCTTCCAGACATACACAGTGCCGGACGGCATGGCCGGAGAAGCGGAATCCAACTTGAATGTCAGACCCGTCATCGCAAAATTGGTATTGTCAACGGCATAGAACTCGAACGTCCCGCCAGAAGCGGAGATGGAGCTTCCGTCGCAGGTGCAGGTCGCCACCGGCTTGGGCAGGGGAGCCTGCCTGAGCTTGAGCGTTTTCGTATTGTCGGTCACCGGTGAGTTCACGGCCTTGGCACTGGAAACCTTACAGATAATCACATTGCCCATTGCCACCGTCGTAATCAGGGAACTACAGTTAAAGTCATCGAGGCTTGCCAGTATGCTCGCCGTAGTACCGGACTGGGTAATTCCGTTAATGGTCCACTCAAAGACTGCATCGTCCGGGAATGCCGTACCCGCCGCAGGTGTTGCCGTGAAGGTGAACTGCTGCGTGCGGTCCGCAACGTCGTATTCGTCCGTCGTGCCAGTGTGCAGGTTCACTCCGGCCGGAGCTGCAACCGTCACGGTAAAGGCCGGTATCTCCAGCACGGTCACGGAAACGACGCCCGTACCGGTCGCCGTGCTGACGTTACCGTCATCATCAGTGTAGGTGACAGTTACGGTCGCACTGGCAGAATGCACCCCAGCCGAAGGACTTACACCGATAAACTGGGTTAAATTCGCCGTCAGGCTGTCCCCGGTCTCGGTGAAAGTCATGCCGCCCGGCTGCTGCCAGCTGTAGGTAAGCGTACCCGAGGGCGGAGGCGTCAGGCCGGCGACGCTGAAGGTCACGTCCTGCGGGCTGGCATTATTGTAGGTAATGCTCACGGGGCCTGCACTGACCGGAATGCTGGCGGGCAGGGCCCAGGGCTCTTCACTGCCGCCGATCAGCGAAACATGGATGTCATGTGCATTGTTCGTCACCGTCTGCATTTCGCTGCCCGCACAGGCAACACTGCCGTCCTGATTTCTGACGATGATGCTGACCGTAATGACCGTACCGTTTGCAATCTTGGGAATCGTAAAGTATACAAAGCCGTCGCCCGCATCGGAGGATTCCGCCGTATAGGCAATGCCGTTCCCGGTAATCGTGAGGATAACGGAACCGCCCGCAGGCAAGCCGAGGACGCCGGAAGAAAAAGAGACGGTGGTTGTTTCCGACAGGGATTCCCGTATGGCATCAATATTGCCGGAATTGGCAAGGGAAAAGAGGTCTCCGCCGCTCATCCCGGGACCGAAAATGCCGTACGAATTGGAACCGGAAGATGTGCCGGAAGGGCTGTCGCTGACGCCCGGGTAGGTAGGAAAGTCTCCCCGTCTCGAACTGCCGATGCCGTCACAGGCAGTCATGCAGAACAGGCAGCATGAAAAAAAGAACAGCCGCAAAATGAGTCCGCCGGTAGCCGGACATGTCTTCCGCAGAGTCATGCGCTCCTCCTGTCTCTCCCCTTGTCTCCGCCCCCGATTCAAATACATTGTTAGGAATATGTCAAGAAGCGGGTGCGTGGCGACCTCCGCCCTCCCGCTGACGGCTTCCCGGTTCAGGCCCCGGCCCGCTTGGTGACGCCCCGGCCCCGGCCGTCAACCGTCAACTTTACACACAGCCCCCATCCGTGGTATACTCCTTGCACTTTGACTATTGCACCCGCATAATATGGAGGAAAAAATGAATACAGGACTTTCAGCAGTATACCGCAGGCTGATGATGCTCATCGCCCTCGCCGTCCTGGCAGCCGGCACAGTGCTGCCGCTTGCAGCAGAGGAAGCTTCGGCAAAGAAAACAGCAGCAAAAAAGACAGAAAGCACAAAGACGGATACGGAAAAGACCACAGAAGCCGAAAAGGATGCGGAGGAGCCGCAGCTTCCGCGCCTGTCAAACCGGATAAAGCCCGGATCATCAACGCTTTCCATGGACCTGCCCTTCAGCTTTAGCGAAGCGTTTGTCGATGAAGAAATTCCGGAGGACATCAAGAGCTGGTTCGGTGCAAGCAAGCGTGCCCAGGCAGACCGGGACCGTATTACGACCGTCTGTTCCTACGTGCTGTTCTCCCAGGACTACCAGCGGAGCTACATTACCGGCAGGGAAGCCCAATGGATGGAACTTTACCTGCAGGGCAGCCTGATAGAAAAGCTGGAAAGCCTTGAGGAAGACAAGCAGATAAAATCCTTCAGGCACCGGATCATGGACATAAAGCTGACGGGAAGCAAGGACAAAGCCCTGCTCCTGAAGGGAAGCTACAAGGAAGGTCCGCGGAGTTTTGAACTCTGGGCCCTCCAGATCCTGCACAAGAAGGAAGTCTGGCAGATCGTCTTTTTCTTTGACCCCAAGGACGAGATAATCCGGGATGCGGTAGAAGCAGCCTGCTTCAGCGCAGCCGTCAAATAGCTGCCGTATGGAAGAAACAGCGTTCCTTGCAGACAGCATCGCCTCCCGCTACGGCAGCATCAAGCGGGCACGGGGACCATTCCTCTACACGGCCAAAGGGCAGCGGCTGACCGACCTGTATGCGGAAGGCGGCAGGGCCATCTTAGGCTGGGGAGGCTCGCCCGCCGTAACGGCGTTCAAGGACGTGCTTTCCCGGGGGATATGCGGCAGCTACCGGACGGACTGGGACAAGCGGCTGGACAAGGCCCTCTCGGACCTGCTCGGCTTCAAGGCGGTCAGCCGCGTCTTCGGCAGCAGGCAGGACGCACAGGATGCGCTTGACGGATGTCCCGTGATATGGCGGCCCTGGTCAGGCAAAAGCTATGCGGAATGCCCTGCGGTCATCGTGGAACCGCCCTTCCCCATGACGGAAGGCATTACCCTCCTCGCCGTCAGGCAGGAGACCGGCTTTTCCCGGCAGCCCGCACGGAGCATCGCCATTCCCGCCCCCCTCAAGGCAGCCCTCGCCCGCTCGCTCTACGACGCCATCAGGGCAGAAAAGGAGCGGCAGGAAAAGGATTTTTTCATCTATGACAGGGTCCTCACCCGTTACTGGACGCGGCAAGGCCCCTGGCTCACGCCGAAGATTCCCCGCGACCGCTACCGGGACTTCCTCCTGCACTGCCTGGACTGCACACTCGTCATAAGCCCCCGCTACGAACAGGACAGCATTGTTCCCTTCGGGGCGGACCCGGGCGTATTCCGCGCCCTGGAACGCCGCCCCTTCGAGTTCTAGCGCAATCAGCCCTTCTTTTCCAGTTCCTCAAGTTCCTGCAGCCACAGATGTGCACTCGCATCGCTCGGCATGCGCCAGTCGCCCCGCGGAGACAGGGACACCGTACCGACCTTGGCCCCGTCCGGCATGCAGCTCCGCTTGAACTGCTGGGCAAAGAAGCGGCGGTAAAAGCACTTGAGCCAGCGGAGGATGATGTCGTCCGTATAGACCGCATCGGAGTCCTGCGCCTTTCTGCCGGAAAATGCCTGCCGGGCAAGGAAGTAGATCTTGGACGGCGCAAAGCCCCAGCGCAGGACGTAATACAGGAAGAAGTCATGCAGTTCGTAGGGACCGACGATTTCTTCCGTCTTCTGCGCGATTTCCCCTGCCGACGGCGGCAAAAGTTCCGGGCTGACCGGGGTTGCAAGGATGTCCCGGAGGACGGCGGCAAGCGCCCCGTTCCCCTGCCCCGCCGCCTCATCGGCAAAGTAGGAAACCAGGTAGCGGACAAGGCTCTTGGGAATGCTCGCATTGACGCCGTACATCGACATCTGGTCGCCGTTGTAGGTACACCAGCCCAGGGCAAGCTCGCTCAGGTCGCCCGTTCCGATGACAATGCCGCCCGTCCGGTTTGCAATGTCCATGAGTACCTGGGTCCGCTCCCGTGCCTGTGCGTTTTCGTAGGTCACGTCGTGCGTCCCTTCGTCCTGCCCGATATCCCTGAAATGCCGCAGCACGGACTCCCGGATGTCCACTTCCTGTATCGAGCAGCCGCAGCCGTCCGCGAGGGCATGGGCATTGCCCTTCGTCCGCGAAGTCGTCCCGAAGCAGGGCATCGTCACGGCGAGGATGCCCCGGCGGTCGAGGCCGCACTTGTCAAAGGCCCGGCAGGTCACGAGCAGGGCGAGCGTGGAGTCAAGCCCCCCGCTCAGCCCGACGACCGCCCCCTTCGCATGGATGTGGCGCAGGCGCTTGGCAAGGCCTTCCGCCTGCATCTCAATGACGGCACGGGAGCGTTCGGCACGTTCCTCCTGCCCGGCGGGGACGAAGGGGTGCGGATCCACCGGCGGGAGCAGGCCTTCTGCGGGAGCCGCGGACGGCTGCGGGGCAGACTGGAAGCCGATGCCCGACGTACTGCCGCCTTCGCCGAACACGTTGTCGGCAATATCAAAGAACACCGTCCGGTAGGAATCGTCGGCAAAATACTCCCGGCAGGAAGCAAAGGTCGTTGTCCTGAGCCGCTCCTGCGCAATGCGCTCCAGATCAAGGTCCGCAAGCAGGATCTTGCCGCAGTCATCAAAGAGGGCGGATTCCGCCAGCAGGCTTCCGTTCAGGGCCATCAGGTTGTGGCCGGAAAAGACCATGTCGGTCGTACTCTCGTCATGCCCGGCATCACTGTAGATGTAGGCGCAGATTGCCTTGGCGGACAGGGACGTCACCAGCTGCCTGCGGTAGGCAGCCTTGCCGACGACTTCGTTGCTCGCACTCAGGTTCGCAATGACGGTCGCCCCGTTCAGTGCATGCCGGACAGAGGGCGAGAAGGGGGTCCAGGCATCCTCGCAGATTTCCGCCGCAAGCTTGCAGAGACTGTCATCCTTGTCCTGCAGCAGGACGTTCAGGCCGAAGGGAACCTCACACATCTCGTCGGAAAGGGCTATCGTATCCGGCAGGCCCCTGACGGGCGGAGAAAACCACCTACGCTCGTAAAACTCGCTGTAATTGGGAATGTATGCCTTGGGAACGACGGCAAGCACCTCGCCCCTATTCACGAATGCCGCCGTATTGTAGCGCACGCCGTCAACTGCAAGCGGCAGGCCGACGACGGACAGGATGCCGAGTTCCTTCGTTTCCGCCGCGATGCGCAGCAGGGCCTGCCGGGCAGCCTGCAGGAGCGTGCTCTGGGCAAAAAGGTCCGCACAGGTGTAGCCCGTAATGCACAGTTCGGGAAAAACGGCAAGCCGCGCCCCCCGGGAATATGCCTCCCGTATCAGCGTGATGATCTGACCCGCATTATATTCGCAGTCCGCAACGATAAGGGAAGGGCTGACCGCCGCAGCCCTGAGCATGGAATATTTCATGCAGGCAGTATAGCAGAAAAAGGGCGGTTTGACAAACGGGGGCTTTCGGCATACACTGGTTTCATGGCTCACAAAAAATACGCTTTTGCCTTTGATGCACCGGTTACCACGATTCTCGTCATATGCTATGCCGCCGTCTATGCGCTGGACATGACCCTGCGCAGCCGCCTTCCCGTACCTGACGGGCAGACGCTCATCAGCTGGCTGTTCAGCTGTTCCTCGATGAACCTGCGCGCTCCCCTCGACTACGTCCGCCTTTTCTGCCACGTGCTGGGGTCAGACGGCTGGTCTCCCCTCCTGCTGAACTCCGTACTCCTGCTCCTGCTGGGGCGGAGCATCGAAGAAAGCAGCGGTTCGCCTCCCCTTGCCGTCATGCTGCTGCTTTCCGCACTCGCCGCAGGGGTCATTACCAGCCTCATTCCTTCCCTGAGTACCCGGGGACCGGATGCCCTGATTTTCCTGATGATCCTGCTGAACTTCCTGATCTGCCTGTCGGCAGGCTCCATTTCGTGCAGCTGGATCCTCGTCTTCCTCGCCTTTACCGCATTCCGCTCATACGGCCTCATCATGCCGACGGCATCAAAAAGCGTCCCCCTCATGCTGCAGGCCTGCATTCCCCTCTTTGTCTCCCTCGCGGGAGGCATTGCCGGCTGCCTGCCCGCCTTCCTCCTCCTGCCCAAGGCAGGAAAACGCCGTCCGGCTTCCCAAAAGAAGGGGAAAGGCCGCAGCAGCTACGCGGATGACGAAGAGACCCTCGTCGGCTCGCTGGATGTCTAGCCGGAAAATCCGTCGTTCCTCCTTGCCCGGACGGGAAATTCGTTCGATACATAAGAGTATATAAGAGAGAAACGACATGAAGCTCCGCCTCCTGACACAGGCCGTACTGACCGCATGCATCCTCCTCCTGTTCACCGCAGTTCCCTGTACCGCCCAGGGAGGAGCGGGAGACCCCCTCTGCGTCGCAAACCTGCGGGCAGAAGCCGGCAGCACGGGCGGGGTCCGCCTGAGCTGGAGCCTGCCGGAAGGTCCGTCCCGGGGCAAGGTGCTGTTTTTTGCAATCTACCGGGACCAGCGCCCCATCTACAGTTCGACCCGGGTCAAATCCCTCTTTCCGATTGCTGCCGTACCCAAAAACCACATTGCCTACACCGATGAGACGGACGACGGCACGCCCTATTACTATGCCGTGCTGACCTTCGTTGACGAAAAAGAGGACGATGAGGCCTACAGGGACCTCTACTATGACGAAGAGCTGGACGGACCTGACGGTGAAGACCAGACCGGCCGGGAAGACACCGGCATGCTCTATGCAGTCATCCTGCCGGGCATCAATGCGACGATTTCCCCCGTTCAGGCGTCCGCCGCTCCGGGCAGCAGCTCCCGTTCCGCAGAGAGCCTGACCGGAACGGCCTCCGAGTCCGGCCCGCTCCATACGGCAACGACGGACACGCCGCGTACTGCGGACACGCTGCATGCGGCAGACAGGATGCTGCAGGCGGACCTCGCCCCCCGCCCCGCAGGTACGGGTTCCGATTCAATCCGCGAGGCTCAAAAGCTCCGCGAAGAAGCATTCCTGCGGGAAGAGGCAGAGACGCTCAACAAGGAACGGAGCATCCGGCCCGATACGGAACGGATGGCAGCAGACCTGTACATGCCCCGGCACGGAAGCGGACGCAGGGCAGCGCCCCTCTTCCGCCACATTTTCAGCGAAGACCAGGTGCTGCCGTCAGGGGGAGACGATTACCTGCTCTATGCAATCCTGCAGGAAAGCTGGCTGTCATACCGCTACCGGGAGGCAAAGGCTGAGCTTTCGGCATTTCTGGCCCAGCGCAGGGACACAGGCCCGACGGAACGGGCAACCTTTTACCTGGCAGAAGCAGAATACTTCACGGGCAACTACCTGGAAGCCCTGAACCTCTTCGTGTCGGTTCAGGACAGCTTTCCCCAGCTCGCCGGAAAGTGGATCGATTCATGTCTTGACTTGATGTAATGATGCAGGCTGCCTGGCCGGTACAGCGGTACGGCTGCATCAGTGCGAAGCGCCTTACTGCGGGGCGTTCTCGATGGTGCCGTACTCGCAGAGACAGTTGCCGACGTGCATGTCCTCGATGAGTTCCAGGGACTTCCTGACCCGGCGGTAAATCTTGACTTCACCGGTCCCGCTGCCGCCGCCGATCAGCTTCATCACCTTGCGGTTGCCTTCGGGACACTCGTAGTCGCGGACAAACATCTGATTCGCATTGCACATGATGTCGACATCGATTATGTAGTTCCGGTTGTTCATGCTGACGGACCAGTGAAGGCGGACGCCGTTCTCATCCTCGGGCATCTGGTTGCATTCGTAAATCGTATTGTATTTCCTGCAGCCGCCCGCATGGAATTCCAGCTTCGTGCCTTCAAAGGAGGTTAGGATGCTCAGGCGCTTGTTGTATTCTCCCTGAATGGCAAAGCAGGACTTCAGGAGCTTTTTGCCGCTGATATTGCTGACGAGATTGGAAGAACTGAGGTGCAGGAAGGGATTCGTAAAGCCCCGGCCCCAGTTTTTGTCAAAGTAGCCGTAGGACCGGTCCCGGTTCACGTTGAACTGCTCGCCGTCCAGCACGATGACACCGGCAATCGCCGTCCGCGCACCGAAGCAGGCCCAGTTCGTCAGCTTGCTCCGAAAGTTCGGGAAGAAGCTGTCCTCAATGGAATAGTGCAGGTTCCAGGCGATGGTTCCCGCATTGCCGAGCAGTTCGGGCTTTTCCAGCAGGTCGGCGGCACTCACCGAGATGCAGCCCGACGTCGCATTGTCCTTGATGTAGCAGGTATCCCGCTCAGTCGAACCGACCTTGAGGATATATTCCGGCGTGTCCGCAACGAGGGATGCACAGGGAAAATAGGCATTGAGCTGCTTTCCGTTTACGGAAAGCATGCCCGCCTTCACCATCACGAAGGACGGCTGCACGAATTCTTCGGTTAAGAGGGGCTTTTCGCTTTCTGTTCCCGCAAGGGCATAGAGGAGGTCGGTGTCGGTTTTCGGAAGCCGGCTCTTGAAGCCCAGCACGGGCTTCTCAGGGGACAGGGCAGGATTGACGACATAGAATTCGATAAAAAAACTGTGCTCTTCGCCCGTAATGGAGCTTATCGCGCTGGCACTGATCCGCCAGCGGTCAAAACCGTTTTTCTTTAACAAACCGGCAAGCTTATACCGTCTGCTGCGATCGATTTTGTTAAAATCCATTATCATACCCACCCGAAAAAGAAATAATCCACCGATAGTATTCTGTATTTATAATCGGCCGGAAGGGGAGACGATATGAATCGTATTTATCAATTTATTTAAACATTTTGTCTATTGACTGGTCAAAGGCCTTGGACTCCAGCGGGAAGTTCTCATCCAGGAACTCGTAGCAGTCCTGCGCATCCTTCTGGACATGCTCATACCAGATGTTGTAGACTTCCATCTCAAAGCCCGGTCCCGGATAGGGAGCCCCCTGTACGTCAGAGACCAGCTGCCGAATCATCTTCACGAAACTTTCAACTTTATTCATCGTTACTCTCCCGTATCGGGGCAATTTCCCCGGTAACACTCCTCCTATTATACCGGTAAAGCGATTATTTTTCCAGTAGATTTTCTGCTTTTGGCATCAATCAGCTTGCGGGGACAGATTATCACCGTCGCTGAGTCCTTCCTGAAACTCTCCCGGTAGCGCAGGCAGGCCTGCCGCAGGTCTTCCCGGTTCACGTCAAGCAGCATGCGGACGCGCCGCTGGACATCCTCGTTGGATCCGCCCGTAAAGAGCCAGAAAAAGCCCGTATAGCCCCGGGAAGACGGGGTTTTCGGGGCAATCGCCGACGTATAGCAGCCCGTGATGGACTTTTCCACCTCGTCATCGCTGAACAGTTCCGCCCCTTCCTCCTGCAGGGAATCGCTCAGCGCCGCAAGGGAGGTAAAGGGCTTGGGATCCCGGTAGGTGATGAACGTACTGGACTTCCAGAGTGAATTCGGCAGGAAGAAAACCCCGTAGGCTCCTCCCCTCGTCCTCACCTTGTCCCAGAGGTCGGTCATGGAAAGGCAGCGGGAAAAGACTTCGTCTGCAAGGGATTCCTTTGTTCCGTAGGGGCTTGAAGCACAGGTTTTTGCATCAAAGGCAACGCTGCCCGGAATCGTGAAGATTTCTTCAATCACCGGGGACTCCTCTGCCCGCACCGGGGAGCCCTCTGCCCGGGATTCCGCCGGAGCCCCGGAAACTCCTGAAGCCCCGGAAGCCGCACGGTCCGCCTTTCCGCCGGCTTCGCCGTCGAATTCCGTCAGCCTGACCAGGCGGGCAAAACGCGCATCATCTACCGGCGGACAGGGCGCAATCGCCGTCAAGCCGTGGCGGGCAATAAAGCGGGGCAGGACACTCCGTATCCGCGGAATCTGCGATTCCCCTGCGGTCACATGAATGAGCGCACCGCCTGCGAGTATCTTCCGGTATATGGCTTCAAGACGGAGGGCCAGCTCATGGACGTCCAGCTCCTGCATCCGGCAGACCGCAGAAACATTGCTGATGCCGGAAAGCAGTTCCCGTACGGCGAGCTTCGGACTGCGCATTCTCAGGGTCCGGGACATCGCATAGAGGTGCGCATCGGGCAGGACGGACGCCTTTATGTCGTTCGCATTCGCCGCAAGCAGGTCCGTAATCCGCTGTTCATCGGAAAAGTCCATGCCCTCAAGATAGGCGGACAGGATGTCCAGATTTTCGGAAAACTGCTCGTCAAGGCACTTGAAGCGGAAGAAGAAGATATCCCGTTCCAGATAGGGGCTGCCGGCTTTCGTACGGCGGCTCTCATCATCGGTCGTGAAACTCCGCGCCTGGGCAGCGAAGCCGCCCGAGACGGCACCTATTCTTGCCATCATTTTGTCCCAGGGAATTCCTCCGCAGCCCACCTGGGAAACGAGGCTGACCAGCGTCGTGATATAGGGGTAGTCTTCCGGGTCCAGTATGTCAAAGGGAAAGGCAAGGTCAAAATACGTAATGCCGTTCGTTGCTTCCCTGCTCACAAAGAAGGGAACACCGTTCAGCGTCTCCTCATCCATCCTGATAATCTCAAGTTCCCGCGGCAGGTCAGACAGGTGCAGGTGGGGCAGGCAGGACTCGTCGTCCTCGGACTGCTGAAAGTCCTGCATCAGCTTCAGGCCGGCAAGGACCTGCTCCTTCCCGAGCCGGGCAAGCACCCCTTCCGCGAGCGCCTGCTCCTGTTCCGCGCGTTCCCGCTCCCAGCTGTCCGACGGATCGACGGTCACCAGCGTACAGCGGTCGTTCTGCAGCAGGTAGTGCTCGATCAGGCCGGAAATAAGGCGGGGGTTCTCCTGCATCTGATGCCGCAGTTTTTCAAATACGTCCCGCAGGGACAGGCCTTCATCCGGCGGAAAGCCGAAAAGCCAGTTTTTCACCGCCCGCCGCATCAGGACAAGGGAGAAAGGCGTTCCGTCCGGCCGTTTTATCTCGCGGTTGGAAAAGTCAAAGCACATCGCCGTCCGGTCAAAGTCTTCCTTGCTCACGCCCCTGTCAACGACCTCCTGCAGGGCATCAAAGAGCAGGCTGCGGAACTTTTCCTCATCACCCGCCGCGACGCCGCTCATCGAAAAGCAGATGCTGGGATAGCGGGAATTGAAGGAAAAGCCGGTATAGGGGGCAATGTCCGTGCCGATCTTGGCCGCCAGCAGCTTCTTTGAGACAGGCGCACTGTCATCGCCCCACAGCAACTCGCTCAAAAAGCCGAATTCCATCTTGACGGCGGCAAGGCTTTCGCCCTGCACGTCGTCCTTCAGACGCCAGTTTACGGCGGCGACGCGGCGGGATTCCTCACCGCCCTCGCCCGCAGGGGCAAATGCCTGAACCCGCCTTTTGACCGGGCGGGAAAAGTCCGCCGCAGGATAGGAAGCCTTCTGTCCCGGCGAAGCAACCCGGGAAGTTACATGCTCAATCAGGAAGTCGAGTTCTTCTTCAAGGGGAATGTCGCCGTACAGGTAGCAGAGGCAGTTGGCGGTACAGTAGTAGCGGCGGTGGTAGTCCCTGAATGCTTCGTAGCTGAGCGAGGGAATGACGAGGGGGTCCCCGCCGGAGTCAAACACGTACTCACTCCCTTCCAGAACCGGACGGCAGATTGCATCGTAGGCAACATCCTCAAAGGAGGCATAGTTGCCCTTCATCTCGTTGTAGACAACCCCCTGAATGCTGGGATTCCCGTCCTTGTCCAGTTCAAGCCGGTGACATTCCTGCAGGAACACCCCTTCCCTGAGCAGGGGAAAAAACACCGCATCCGCATAGACGGAAAAAATATTGTAGAAGTCCGCCTTGACCGGGGAACTGGACGGGTACACCGTGTGGTCGGGGCAGGTATAGGCGTTCAGGTAGGTGCTGACGCTCTGATTTTCAAGCCGTATAAAGGGATCCTTGAGGGGATACGCCTGCGAGCCGCAGAGGACGGAATGTTCTATTGCATGGGCAACGCCGGTACTGTTTTCACAGGGGGTACGGAACGCAAAGGCAAAGCTGTTCTCCCGGTCATCGTTGCTCAGCTTGAGCACTTCAAGCCCGCTCGCTTCATGCCGCAGCCAGAAAACCCGGGAATTAAAATCTTTCAGCTCAGAAACAGAAAGAACCCTGAACCCTTTATAAACATCATGCTCCTTCATAACGGGGGATACTCTATCACATGAAGGGCTTTTTTTCAACGGCAGGCCCTGCCGGAGGCAACAGGCCTCTGGCCCGCACCGACAGGGTATCGGGCCTACTGGAGCGGCGAAGCCTACTGGACCCAGATCTCGTTGTCGTCACGTCCCTTCACGTGCAGCTCGCCCGCTTCCCAGGCCCGGCGCAGGTCGGCAAAGAACTGGGACGTCACCCGCTCGCTTTCGCTCTTGAGCAGGTATTCGGTCAGCGACTCCTCGTCCAGCACGCTTTCAGCCCGCCGCTTGGACAGGTTGGACAGGATTTTCTCGCGGAAGTCGGGCTTCTTGCCCTTTATGAGGATCGCAATCGTCTTATCGTCCATGTCATGCAGCTTGTTCTGCAGGTAGCGGTCGTCTGCGTTCGCAAGGTCGTCTTCGGTAAAGAGGCGGCGGCGGATGTCGGCCCCCAGTTCCGGGTCATCGCTCGAAAGCGCCGCAATGAGGTTTGACTCCGTGGTCGGATCCATCCGCTTGAGGATCTGGGCAATGACGTTCCTGCCGTCAAGGGACTGGGATACTTCGGTATTCTGCGAAAGCATCTTTTCATGCAGGCTCTTGCTCACGCTTTCCATGACCTGGGGAGCAACGTTCTTCATCTTGACCAGGCGGAGGACGATTGCACTCTTGGTCTTGTCATCCATCTCCCGCAGGATTGCGGCTGCCTTCTTTGGTTCCAGCTGGGACAGGACGAGGGCCTGCACCTGCTCACTCTCGCCGTTCAGCAGGACGCTGATCCGATCCGCACTTGCCTCGGACAGGAAATCGAAGGGCCTGCCGTTCGGGTACTGGACGGAGCGTTCGAGAATCTCCTCGCCCTTCTTTTCCCCGTAGGCTTTCGTCAGGATTGTCCGCGCCGTATCAATGCCGCCTTCCTCCCGGGCCTTGTCGAGCAGGGCCTGGAATTCCTGCAGGATCTGCTCGGACTCCTCCTTGGGAACGGACTGGATGGCGGCGATTTCCGGGACGATTTTTTCGATCTGATCTTCGCTGAGCTGGGGCAGTATCTTTGCCGCCTCGTCAACGCCGATGATGACAAGGAACTTTGCAACCCGCCGGTATATGCTCTCCCGGCCGTCCGCTTCCTTCGGCTTTTCGGGAACCTTAATGAGGGCGCCTTCGGTCAGCGACTTCGCTGCCTGCTTCACGTCCGCATCGGTCGGCGGGGTAACGGATTTTCCGTACCAGATGCCTGTCCGGGCGGCAATTTTGGCTTCCTCAAGGTTCTTCCGCTCAGCCTCCTGCTGGCCGAGGATTTCGCCGACACGGCTGTTCACTTTTTCAAAAACGGGCTTGTGAATCAGGGGAGCGGCAGGCTTTCCGTTCTTCCCGCCCTTTTCAGGTGAAGATGCCGGGTCGTCATCAGAAGCCTTCTGATAGGCTCCGAGCATATAATCGTTCAGCTTCATACGCCTGTATGATATGATAAATCAGCGCTTCTTGCAAGGACAGAACCAAACGGGCGGAGGCAGAGCCTGCCGTCCAAGGGACGTAGCCCCGGTCACGCAATGCCGTGACCGATGTAAGCGCCTGCTGCCTGCCCGCACAGGCGGAACTGCGGGGCGTCTCAGCTCGGGCACCCCACCCGCCCCGCGGGGCGGGCATGGGAATCAGGGGCAGGTGAGGGGCCGCAGCTGCGGGAGTTACGGCAAGCAGCTTACAGTTTTTTGATTTCGTCAACGGAAAGCCCCGTCGCCTTCGCGATGGTCTCAACGCTCATATTCAGTGCCAGCATATTCCGTGCGGTCATCTTTACCCCCTCAGCGAGCCCGGCTTTCTTCCCCCGAAGCTCCACGTCCTTGTCATGGAGG
>CAMJZA010000006.1 GCA_946410085.1 uncultured Treponema sp.
ACCCTCCACGAAAATACGGATTCCCTTGCCCGGACGGGCATCCTGCACCTGCCGCACGGCGACGTCCATACGCCGGTCTTCATGCCGGTCGGCACCAAGGGGACGGTCAAGGCCGTGAGCCGTGAGTCGCTCGAAGCAATCGGCTTTGAGATCATCCTTGCCAACACCTATCATCTGTACCTGCGGCCCGGGACGCCCCTGATCAGGGAGGCGGGCGGCCTGCACGGATTTACCCGCTGGGAGCGGAACTTCCTGACGGACTCGGGCGGCTTTCAGGTTTTCTCGCTTTCCGCCCTGCGCAAGTTCGACAGTGAGGGCGTGACCTTCCGGAGCGACATTGACGGCAGCAAGCATTTCTTCACGCCGGAGAACGTCGTGCAGGCCCAGACGGACCTGAACTCCGACATCCAGATGCAGCTGGACATCTGTTCCGGCTGGGGCGTGGACCGGAAGGAAGCGGAGCGCGCCCTCAGAATTACCTCGGACTGGGCGAACCGCGCCATTGCGGAATGGAAGCGGCAGCAGGCGGAAGGCTACCGGGGCATTTTGTTCCCCATCGTACAGGGGAACTTCTTTGAGGACCTGCGCAGGGAAAGCGCGGAATTCGTCAGCTCGCTGGATACGCCGGGGCTGGCGATCGGCGGCCTGAGTGTGGGGGAACCTCCCGAGGAGTTTGCCCGCATGCTCCGCCATACCGTGCAGTTCATCACGCGGGAAAAGCCCCGCTACGTCATGGGAATCGGGACACCCCAGTATATCCTTGAGGCGGTCGGGGACGGAATCGACATGTTTGACTGCGTGCAGCCGACCCGCATTGCCCGCCACGGCCTGTACTTTACGCGGAAGGGCATGCTTTCCATAAAGCAGAAGCGCTTTGAAAAAGACTGGGGACCGGTAGACCCGGAGTGCCAGTGCCCTGTCTGCCGGACCTATTCCCGCGCCTACCTGCGGCATATATTCCGCGAGCAGGAAATCCTGTCGTCCATGCTCGCAAGCTACCACAACCTGTATTTCCTGCACGAGATGATGAACGGCATCCGGGCCGCCATCGCCGCTGACTGTTTTGAGCAGTTCCGCGCAGACTTCCTTGCCGCCTTCGAGTCCGGCGACTTGTAGTCGTTCCTGGCGACTTGTAGTCGTTCCTGGCGAGCTGTAGGGCGAGGGCCTGTAGAAAAAGACACGGATGCGTGCTATACTGAAACAATGGCAGACAGCAGAAAAGAGACTGAGCGGGCGGAACTTCACCGCACCATCTGGGGCATCGCGAACGACCTGCGCGGCAGCGTGGACGGATGGGATTTCAAGCAGTATGTGCTCGGCATGCTCTTTTACAGGTATATTTCGGAAAACCTTGACAGATACATTTCCAAGGGCGAGATAGAGGCCGGAAACAGGGATTTCAGCTACGCGGGGCTTTCCGACAGGGAAGCGGAGACCATAAAGGACGATATCGTAAAGGAGAAGGGCTTTTTCATCCTTCCTTCCCAGCTCTTTTGCAACGTGCTCGAGAAGGCTGCGAAAGACAACACCGACCTGAACGAAAGGCTTGCAAAAATCTTCAGGCAGATAGAAGGGTCCGCGCTCGGTACTGACAGCGAGGACGACTTCAAGGGCCTGTTCGATGACATTGACGTGAACTCAAACAAGCTCGGTGCGACCGTTACCAGGCGGAACGAGATGCTCGTCAAGCTGATGACCGGCATTGCGAGCATGAACCTGGGAAACGGCGACTATTCCGACAACACGATCGATGCCTTTGGCGATGCTTACGAATACCTTATGGGCATGTACGCCTCTCATGCCGGAAAGTCAGGCGGTGAATACTACACCCCGCAGGAAGTCAGCGAGCTCCTTACAAAAATCACGCTCGTCAGCAGTGACGGCAAGCAGAAAAAGACGGTGAACAAGGTCTACGACCCGGCCTGCGGTTCCGGCTCGCTCCTTTTGAAGTTTGCAAAAATCCTGGGGGCTGACAACGTCCGCCTGGGCTTCTTCGGGCAGGAAATCAACATCACGACATATAACCTGTGCCGGATAAACATGTTCCTGCACGACGTGAGCTATGACAAGTTCAACATCAAGCTCGGCGACACCCTCATAGACCCGAAGCATTGGGATGACGAGCCGTTTGAGGCGATCGTCTCAAACCCGCCGTACTCAATCAAGTGGGAAGGCGACGACAACCCGATTCTCATAAACGACCAGAGATTCAGTCCGGCGGGTGTCCTGGCCCCGAAGGGAAAGGCCGACCTTGCCTTTATCATGCACTCGCTTTCCTGGCTTGCGACGAACGGAACTGCGGCAATCGTCTGCTTCCCCGGCATCATGTACCGGGGAGGTGCCGAGCAGAAAATCCGCAAATATCTTGTTGATAACAACTACATCGACTGCATCATCCAGCTGCCGGACAACCTCTTCTTCGGGACTTCGATTGCGACCTGCATCATGGTTTTGAAGAAGGGCAAGGCCGAAAGCAAGACCCTCTTCATCGACGCTTCCAAAGAGTGCGTCAAGGTCACCAACTCAAATAAGCTTACGGAAGAAAACATCGGGAACATCCTCAGGGTCTTTACCGAACGCAGGGAAAAAATCGACTATGTGAGCCGCCTGGTGGACAATGATGAGATAGCGGCGAACGAATACAACCTTTCAGTCTCAAGCTATGTGGAAGCCGAAGACACGCGGGAAGCAATCGATATACAGCTCCTGAACGCCCGGATTGCCGGGATTGTCGCAAAAGAAAACACGCTCCGTGCCCAAATTGACAGGATTATCGGGGAGATTGAGGGGTAAAATGGAAAACGAAATTGTTCATATAAAAACTGATAATATCTTAGACGATGCGCGTAAGATTATTGAAACTGCCCGTTCAAATGCCGTTCGTAGTGTAGATTTTAGCCGTGTTCAGATGTATTGGAACTTAGGCAGACGAATTTTTGAAGATGAACAGGAAGGAAAAGAGCGTGCTGATTACGGTACATACCTTATTAAGAACCTTGCAACAAATCTTGAAGCTGAATACGGAAGTGGTTTTAGTGAAAGACAACTAAAATTTTGCAGACAGTTTTACAAGCTTTATCCAATTGGGAACGCACTGCGTTCCCAATTAAACTGGTCTCAGTACAGAGCTTTGATTCAAATTCCTGATGCAGAAAAACGTGAATACTATGAACTTGAATCAGTAAATAACGGATGGACAGGACGCGAAACAGAAAGACAGATAAACAGTCAGCTTTATGAGCGTCTTTTGATTTCTAACGATAAGGAAACACTTCTGGCTACTGCAAGAAAGGAACGGGTTGTTGAAAAACCTACAGAAATTATAAAAGACCCTATGATTCTGGAATTCTTAGGTCTTGAAAGAAAACCTGTTTATTATGAAAGTGATTTGGAGACGGCTCTTATAGAACATTTACAGCAATTCCTACTTGAACTTGGGAACGGCTTTGGCTTTATTGCCCGCCAGAAAAGGCTTCTTATAGAAGATGATGAATATTTTGCCGACCTTGTTTTCTATAACAGACTTTTGAAATGTTTTGTAGTGATTGAATTAAAGACGCATAAAATTACTCATGAAGATTTAGGACAGCTTCAGATGTATGTAAATTATTTTGACCGCAACGAAAAGCTTCCTGATGAAAATCCTACAATCGGAATTCTGCTTTGTACTGCAAAGAATGATGAAATGGTAAAAATGACTCTTCCAAAAGACAACAAGAATATTCTTGCAAGTAAATATGAACTTTACCTTCCGTCGAAAGAAGCCCTGCAGGAAGAAGTTAAAAAGCTTGCAGAAGCTCAGCGGAAATTTGATGAAGCAAAGGACGGAGCAGAAGAATGAGCAGGTTAGATGAACTGATAAAGGAACTCTGCCCGGACGGGGTGGAATATAAGACGCTTGGAGAAGTGGCTACAATAAATCGTGGTGTTCGAGTAACTCGTGATATGTTGCAGATAGATGGAAAAATCCCAGTGTATCAAAATGCATTAACTCCATTAGGATATTTTGACAAATCAAACAGAAAAGCATTTACAACTTTTGTAATAAGTGCTGGTGCAGCAGGACAAGTTGGTTTTTCTGATGTTGATTTTTGGGCTGCTGATGATTGCTATACTTTTGATAATTTGAATGGTTTGAACGGCAAGTATTTATATTATTTCTTGCAAACAAAACAAAGTTATATTGATTCGAGGGTTAGAAAGGGAAGTATTCCTCGAATTAGTCGTGATAATTTTGAAAAACTCTCTGTCCCCGTGCCGCCGTTGCCCGTGCAGGAAGAAATCGTGCGCATACTCGACTCATTCACCTCGCTTACAGCGGAACTTATAAATGAACTTGCTGCGGAGATTGAAGCGCGTAAAAAGCAGTATGAGTATTACAGGGATAAACTGCTATCGTTTGAACGGAAAATGTGATAAAATAGAATTGATGGAGGTGTATTTATGAGTTATGAAGCAATAGAACAAGCGACAACAACGCTCACGAGAATTGAGCAGTTAAAACTTCTTGCATATTTGGCGAATCTTATAAAAGAAAGCGAAGAAAATGATTATTCGCTGGAAAAAGCCGTGTCTGATTCACGCAATCAGAAAAATCTGTACGGTCCTTTTGATTTCGCACAGGCGGCAGTCGCATCAATGCTGGAGGACTAGGCGTAAGCAGAATTGCTTGATTTTATGTAAAATGTTATGTAAAATGGTAGGTAGGTGGTAAGCTTCGGTTACTTTTGCACGCAATGAAAATGGCAGGTCTATAGTACAGGGATAAACTCCTGTCTTTTGAGCGGAAAGTGTGATATAATAACGGTGTGGAGGTGATGTTATGAGTGATATGGCATTGGCGTATTTTAATGAACTTGATAATTTTGATGTTCCTACACTTACAGCGATTTTCGAGAAAGTGAAAATGCTTCTTGCAAAAAAAAGCGGGCAAAAATCTGTTTTTGATGAAATAGAAATTCCAAAAGAAAAGATGGCTTTTTTTAACGCAATCGGGAAAATTTCTTTTGACAAAAGTAGGGTAGAAGATTTGCGGAAGGATAGCATTATATGATTCTTGCCGATACTAATATACTTGTCGATTTTTTTAATGAGCCGTCAAAAGAATTTGCCCAAGTCTTTGCGAAGGAAGATGTTGCAATATGTGGTGTTGTGCAGGCGGAACTGATTCACGGTGCAATTTCAGAAAAATTGGAAAAACGTTGAAAAATCTAAAAATTGTTTAAAGCAGGTTTTAGAAGCAAAAAAATATATCTTGGAGATTTGTAATCTTTATGAGCACCTACAATATCATAGCCGAAACGAACGAGGCGACCGTCGTATCGGAATATATCCCGCCCGAGCGCCGTAAGCGGAGCTACCAGAGCGAGGCGGAGCTTGAAAGGAACTTCATCGGGGACCTGCAGGAACAGGGCTATGAATATCTTGCCATTAACACCGAGGACGATCTTGTCGCAAACCTGCGGACTCAGCTTGAAAAGCTCAATCACATGACGTTCAGTGAAACAGAATGGGGGCGCTTTTACGGCCAGAATCTTGCGAATGACAACGAGGGCATTGCCGAAAAAACTTTTACGATCCAGAGCGACCACATCAAGGTTCTTGCCCGGGACGACGGTTCTACAAAGAACATCTACCTCATCGACAAACACAACATCCACAATAACTGCCTGCAGGTCATACACCAGTTTACGCCGGAAGGCGGGCGCTACGCCAACCGCTATGACGTCACGATCCTTGTGAACGGCCTTCCGCTCGTCCACTGCGAGCTGAAACGGCGCGGCGTGAATATCCGCGAGGCGTTCAATCAGATCCGCCGTTATAACCGTGACAGCTTCTGGGCGGGGGAAGGGCTTTTCCAGTTCATCCAGGTTTTCATCATATCGAACGGAACGAACACAAAGTATTTTTCCAATACGACCCGCGAGGCAAGCATAAAGGAGCAGACGAGCAGGAAGGGGAGCGGGAAGAAGACAAGCAATTCCTTTGAGTTCACTTCCTACTGGGCGGACGCAAACAATAAAATCATCAATGACCTTGAGGACTTTACTCGCACGTTCCTTGCAAAGCATACGATCCTGAACATCCTGACAAAGTACTGCGTCTTTGACACGAACAGCACGCTGCTTGTCATGCGGCCCTATCAGATTGCGGCCACCGAGCGCATCCTGAACAAGATACTCACTTCTTCAAATTATCACCGGGAAGGGACGATCGAGGCGGGCGGTTTTGTCTGGCATACGACGGGGAGCGGAAAAACGCTCACCAGCTTTAAGACCGCCATTCTCGCAAGCCGGATGGACTGCATGGACAAGGTTCTGTTTGTCGTGGACCGGCGGAATCAGGACGACGGATCAGGCCTTTGGCGAAAAGCTCCATACCTACACGATTGTGGATGCGATCAACGACCACAACGTCCTGCCTTTCCGCATTGACTACATCAAGACAATCCGCATGAAAGACGGGGTAAAGGACAAGGATGTCGCAGGAATTGACAGGGAAAACGCGCTGTCTGCTCCCGAGCGCATTGCTGCCGTCGTTTCTTACATAATCGAGCACTTTGACCAGAAATCCAAACGCAATACGCACGGCAGCATTGAGCTCAGGAGCAAGAAGCAGCTCATTGAGGAGTTCATCGCCCAGATAAACACTTCGACTGACATCCAGAAGGACTGGCAGGGCTACATCGCAAAGAAGCGGGAAGCGGAGCTTTCCGCAATCATCGCGGAGCAAAAGCTGAAGCCGGAGGAAACGAAGGCTTTCATGGAGAACGCCTTCCGCGACGGTACGCTGCGCACGACCGGAACGGACATAGACCGGATTCTTCCGCCTGTTTCCCGCTTTGGCGGCGGAACGTCAGGGGGAAAGGCAGTCGGAAACCGGAGCGAGGTCAAGAAGACGGTCGTTGACCGCCTCAGGGGTTTCTTTGAGAAGTATTTCGGCGTATAGCCTGCGCGTGACGTGTGCAGGGCCTGCTGTTTCCTCTAGTTTTTTTTCAAAAACTATGATAAAATAAGGCAAAACCTTTTTGAGAGGATGTCAGTTTGGAAACGAAGATTCCTGAGCCGCCTAAGTCCATGCTCTTGTTTTACTGCATGATGTGCACCGTTCCCTCTGTCTACGGTGTCATTTTTTCCGTGATATGCGGGCTTTTCACATTTGCGGAGTTCTTCCGCTGCCTGATGAGCCTGCAGGTGCTTGCCTACCTTGCGGTCTACGCGCTGGCAGCCTGCCTGATGATTTTTGCCCTCCTGCGGAAGTACCGGTCTTACGACGGGACGGAGGCCTCCTGCGACTCGCTCAACGGAATCTACAAGGGGGTCGTCGGGGCCTTCATCGTCCTGCTGCTCGTGCATGCCTTCCTTTCACCCGTCATCTTTGCGACGGCGGCCAGCGCGAATGGAGTTGTCTCGTTCAGCATCAGGGCATTCATCAATGTGTCCATGGGTTCGACCTTCCTTGTGGGACTCCTGTTCTACGTGCTCTGGCTTGAGAGCCTGGAGGACTGGCTGGGCTTCCTGCCGTTCCGGGACAAGCACCTCAAGATGCCCCTCCTGTCCCGCTTTCTTCTTATAAACGTCTTCTCGGCGTTCGGCCTGATCGGGCTCACGATTTCGCCTATTTTCATGCCGGCCCACGAAAACATGAAGGCCTTTGACCTCTTTGAGAAGTACATGCTGCCTGCCGCCCTGATAGGGACCTTCTTCAATGCCGTGGGCTTTTTTGCGATGGTCAAGAACCTGACCAAGAGGCTCCGCGACGCGACGGTATTTGCCCAGAAGCTTGCCACCGGGGACTATACCTCCAGGCATCTTGACTTGACTTCCCGTGAGGAGGCCGGTGTCCTGGTCGGGAACCTCAACATGTTCCTGGACACGACCCGGGGACTTCTGAACGGGGTCAAGGGGGCCGTTGCCGTGACGAAGGAGGCCGGACAGGACCTGGGGAACCGCATGGAGGACACTTCGTCCTCTGTCCAGCAGATTGTCGGCAACCTGCAGGACGTGAAGGGCCTGATGGAACGCCAGTCGGCAGGGGTTGCCAATGTTTCCAGCGCGATGGATGCGATAACCCAGAACATAGACAGCCTCAACAGGAGCATCGAGGCCCAGTCGGCAGGGGTTGAGCAGAGCTCCGCTGCGGTCCGCCAGATGCTCGCCAACATCCAGAGCGTGACGGGCATACTTGAGAAGAACTCTGCCGCCATAGAGAAGCTGAGCAGTGCCTCTGACGACGGGAACACCAAGGTCCAGGAGGCAGTCTCCATATCCGAGCGGATCCTCTCCGAGTCATCCGGGCTCATGGATGCTTCCAATGTCATACAGAACATAGCCGAGCAGACCAACCTGCTTGCCATGAACGCTGCGATCGAGGCGGCCCATGCCGGGGAGGCGGGCAAGGGATTTGCCGTCGTCTCCGACGAGATCCGCAAGCTTGCCGAGCAGAGCAACACGCAGGGCAAGAAGATTTCATCCAGCCTGCAGAACCTGGACGAGATCATAAAGAAGGTTGCTGCCAGCACAAAGGCCCTCCAGAGCCAGTTTGCAGTCATTTTTGATCTGGCAAAGACTGTCAGAACCCAGGAGGAGATCGTCATGGGCGCGATGAACGAGCAGAACTCCGGGAGCAGCCAGATAATCGAGGCCATGAAGAGCATCGACGACAGTACCGTCTCCGTCAAGCAGGGCGCAGGCGAGATGAAGACGGAAGGCAAGACGGTGATGGCAGAGATACAGAAACTGGAGCAGACGTCAGGCTCAGTCTTTGAGTTCGTGGAGCAGATGCTTGCCGGTACAGACAGCATTGTGGAAAGCATAAAGGCCGGCAAGGAGTCGTCCACCAGGAACGGTGAGTCCATCAAGTCCCTGGAACAGATGGCGATGAAGTTCAAGGTGGAAGGCTGACCGCGCTATGGCAAAGGTTTTGATTGTAGAGGACGACGAGGGCATCAGCGACTTCGTGAACCTTGAGCTCAAGCACGAAGGCTACGAGACGTCTGTTGCGGACACCGGGCGTAAGGCGCTCGATGCATTCGAGGCGGAAAAGCCCGATCTGATCCTGCTCGACATCATGCTGCCGGAGCTTTCCGGCCTTGAGGTCCTGCGCCGGATCCGCAAGACGTCGGACGTGCCGGTAATCCTGCTGACTGCCCGGGGCGAGACCTATGACAAGGTGAACGGGCTCAATGCGGGCGCTGACGACTACCTGCCCAAGCCCTTTGAGATTGAGGAACTGCTTGCGAGGATGGGGGCCGTCCTGCGCCGCAGCGAGCGAAAGGATGCGGGCGGGCAGGAACTGAAAAACCGCGATGTGGAGATGCAGCCCCTTTCCATGAAGGTGCTCGTTGCCGGGCAGGAGCTGAACCTGTCCAAGACCGAGTTCCTCATGCTCAAAAACTTTCTGGAACACAAAAACGAGGCCCTGTCCCGCGACCAGATCATCAGTGCGGTCTGGGGCAAGGACCACTATATCGACGAGAACAACGTTGACGTCTATGTGGGCTACCTCCGGGCCAAGATTGACCAGCCGCTCAAGGCCGAATACATCAGGACGGTGCGCGGCGTCGGCTACATGATGGTCTAGCGGGGATCCGGGGTGATTCAGCGCATCATTGAGGCAGCCAGATCCCTGCTTTCGGGGCAGGACCTGTTCCTCATTGCCGTCCTGCTTTTTCTCCTTGTCTATCTTGTTATCGGAATCCTCATAGGGCTGCTCATCCAGCGCCTGCGCGACCAGTCGCTGATACGGCGGGAGCGGGAAGATGCCGTGAGGCGCAGCCGGGCGGTTCTGGGAGGCCTTGCGGGCGAGCAGCTTGCTCCCCTGCTGCCGGGCTTTCCCTGCGGGGCGGGTGACGTGCGCTTTGTCGGCAAGCCCGTGGACTACGTTGCCTTTCCGGGGATGGCGGAAGGGAAAGAAATAAAGGAAGTCGTTTTCATTGAGGTCAAAACCGGCTCTGCCGGCCTGTCCCGGCGCGAGAAGGAAATAAAGGCCGCCGTCAAGGCCGGCCGCGTCCGCTGGGCGGAGTGGCGGGCAGGGGAGTAGGGCCCGGGCCCAGGGCTAGGCCCGGACAAAGCCCGGGCAAAGCCCGAGGCTGCAGTCCCGCCATTACCACTTGCCGGATGCGCCGCCGCCGGATGTGCGGCCACCATGCAGGGGGGGGGCGACGGCCTCACGATAGCTAAAATTTGCCTGAACTCCATGTCCTGCCTGCAGCTGAATGGAATGCAGCAGGTGTTTCTTGAAATGCGCTTGACATTTTTTTTTTTTTTGTCATACTGCGCTATGTTGTTGTAATGAAAGGAGTTTTTTCATGGAAAAAAGGGCTTTTGCTTCTGTCCTGCTTTGTTTTGTCGCATTCTTTCTGCTGTCTTTGAGCTGTGCGTCTGGGCCAAAGCAGACAACTGTTAAGATTGCGAATGTTCGCTCATGGGTCGTAGATGGCTCAGTCTCTGTGCCGTGTGAATCAAATCTTTCAATTGCCCAATGGAAATATCTTGTGAAGGAGCTTGATAAAATCGACCAGCTTGATAATATCAAGTTATCTGCAGGCAAAGGAATTGCTTCCATGAACCTTGAAAGTTTCATAAAGATAAGCGGTGTTCCGTTGAAATATGTATATTCAGTGAAACCTTCTGCCGGAGAGCTTACCCTCACGATTTTGGATATTGCCGAAGCGGATCCTGAAGCCGGTGCTTTTGCGGTGACGATGACAGTCGATGAGCTTGAGGGATACAAGGCTTCTGTAGTCAAGAAAATCGAGAAAGATTTAACTTCTCATGCAGAATTCCTGGTTGAGAACAAAGTGCTGCTCGAATAGAAATAGCTTTCGTTTCGTCGTTGCAACAATCATTCTATACATGGCAATAGTCGGTATGGATTGTTGCACGGCACATTTTAGGGAACCTCGAAAAAAGCGTTTAGAAGTTCCTTATCCTGCCCCGGTTGCCTTCCCACATGACATCTCTCTGGAACATCGGTATCTGATACTTCCCCGTCCTCTTGGGCAAACACGGGACGATTCCGCTCTTTGACGCACAGAACCAAAGACATATTGATCAGGCTTTCGGCCGGGTTTTGCCAGTATGGGCGTAAAACTATGGCAGACTGGCCGCATTCGTGCTATACTGCCTTAGTAAGGGAGATTATGAACATGAACAAGATACGCAGCGTGCTTTTCACGGCATTCATGCTGACGGTAAGCCTGAACCTGTCAGGCTGTTTCCTGATAGAGAATAAGATCATACAGCTGGACCAGAACGTGGAAGAAGCGCAGGGCAATATCGCCACCCAGTACGACAACAAGCTGCGCCGCATCCCGGAACTGCTGCAGGTAGTCAAGGCGTCCAAAAATGCGGAGATCGAAGCGATGGTCAGCGTCATAGAAGAGCGGGCAAAGGCAGCGGGGCAGATCAAACTGGACGCTTCCACGGTATCCGATCTGGAAAAGATGGCCCGGTTCCAGCAGGCCCAGGCAGAACTGAATGCCGGACTCGGACGCCTCATGGCCGTCAGCGAGCAGTACCCGGACTTCAAGTTTCCCGACCAGTTTACGGCCCTCATGACCGAGATTGAAGGGGCAAACAACCGCATCACGGTCGCGCAGACCCGCTACAACAAGGCCGTCAAGGAATTCAACACCTACATCCTCAGCTTTCCCGGCAGCACGGTTGCCTCGAAAAAGGGCTACGAAAAGAAAGTCCCCTTCCAGTCAGACATGGACGTCACCAAGCCCGTCGGGGCAATGGAACTGGACCTGTAGTATACACAGAGGGCCTTTTAATAAAAGAGGACTTTTTATATGAAGAAGAAACACGGCATCTTTACGGTCGCCCACAGGCTTGTCCTCATGCTGTCGGCGCTCTGGCTGTTTGCGGTGCAGGCAGCAGGCACACAAAGCGCCGTGCCGCAGGCAGAAGCACCGGCACCAGTACCGGCACAGGCTGCCGGGCAGGACTTCCGTACGGACAAAGACGGCCTCTACGAATGGGCGGGCCCCGTCGTGGACGTATCCGGCCTTTTGTCCCCGGAGGACAGGAACGATCTGGCAGACTTCCTGAACCGGCTGCACGAGGACAAGGGGATCCAGCTTGCCGTGATGGTCGTCCCGAGCATGAACGGCGATGCAGCATTCTGCACAAAGCATCTTGTGAAATGGCAGAAGGAACAGGCTGCATTTGAAAACGGGGCCCTGCTCACCATTGCGACCAGCGACAAGCGGGTCGGCATGGGAAAAGGGAAAAAGGCCCAGGAACGGCTCACCCCGGAGCTGACGGAACAGGTGTTCGACGACTATCTCATACCCGATTACGCGGCGGGCCGGAAAGCCGAGGGAATCCGCAAGGCCGTGCTCAGGACGGCAGTCATACTCAGCGGGGACGAGTCGCTTACGCTCCTGCGGTCCAGACAGGCCCTCATGGTCAAACCCGCCCTCACGGAGTACCGCAGGGACAAGGAGGGTCTCTACGACTGGACGGGCAGCTTTGTCCTGGACGCCGCGGACATCCTGTCTGCCTCCCAGTACGGGGAGCTTGCAGGCTACCTCCTGGACCTGAACGACAGCACGGGCGTGCAGATTGCCGTCCTCACGGTGCCGACGACAGACGGCGAGCCGGTGCATGATTTTGCCGTCCGCCACTTCGAAAAGTGGCAGCTGGGCCAGAAGGGCGTGGACAACGGCGCACTGCTGACCATCGTGATGGACTCGCATGACCTTGACATCACGACCGGAGACGGCACGGAAGGAGTGCTGACTGACATACTGTGCAAGCGGATCATCGACGACGTTCTGGTTCCCGCCTTCCGCGGGGGAACGCAGGGCGCGGGCGTCATCAGCGCGGTGCGCAACATGGCGGGCATCATCACGCAGGACGACTCGCTCGTCACGGTATCCCGGGCGGGCGGAACAGCCGAGGATGCCAAGTGGTATGAGATCCTCGGCGGTGCCGTGATTTTCCTGCTGCTCATGTTTTTCGTCGGAAAGGCCGTCATAGGGGGGCTGAAAGATATTCTGGATGTGGTTCTGGGAGCGTTCGGAATTGACATTGGCAAAACGACCGGCGGAGGAGGCTCGTCTTATTCCGCTTCCTCAAGCCCGTACTCATCCAGGTCGAAATCCTCACATTCGACCTCGCGTCCGTATAGATACCGCTGCGATGATGACGATGATTCCTATTCGTCCCGCTCGTCCAGTTCCAGCTCCTATTCGTCCCGGTCCAGCTCGTCCAGCTCGCGGTCGTCCGGCTCCAGCTCCTACCGCTCGGGCGGGGGTGGCCGTACGTCAGGCGGCGGTGCATCCGGCAAGTGGTAGCGGCGGGGCTGCCGGTGCTTTTTGCCATACTAGCAAAACCCGGCTGAATTCGCTATACTATTTTTCATTATATTCATAAATCTGCGAACGGCACAGAACGAGAGGTACAGACGATGAAGGCCATTGAACTTGAGAAAGCGTACAATCCGAAGGATTTTGAGGACAGGATATACAAGGAGTGGGTGGACAGGGGCTGCTTCAAGCCTGCATCGGACGAAAAATCCCCGATGCACAAGTCCTACCTGGACAAGAAGGCGGCCAATAAGACGGTTGCCAAGTATACGGTCGTCATTCCCCCGCCAAACGTGACCGGCGTGCTCCACATGGGGCACGGCCTGAACAATACCCTGCAGGACATCGTCGTGCGCTACCACCGCATGAAGGGCGACGACACCCTCTGGGTGCCGGGAACGGACCATGCGGGTATTGCGACGCAGAACGTCGTTGAGCGTGCCCTGAAGAAAGAGGGCAAGCGGCGGCAGGACGTGGGCCGGGAAGCCTTCCTGGAGCGCACCTGGCAGGTCAAGGAAGAGCACCACAATACGATCGTCAAGCAGCAGCGCAAGCTGGGTAACTCCGTGGACTGGGACCGCGAGCGCTTCACGATGGACGAGGGCCTCAGCAAGGCCGTCCGCAACGTCTTCGTTACCCTCTATGAGCGTGGGCTCATTTACAAGGGTCATTACCTGGTCAACTGGTGTCCCCGCTGCGGTACCGCCCTTGCCGATGACGAAGTTGAGCATACCGACACGGCGGGCGGCATGTACCACATCTGGTACGAGTTTGCCGACGGTCCTGCCCCCGACGGTTCCACGAAGATCGAGATTGCGACGACGCGGCCTGAAACCCTGCTCGGTGATACCGCCGTTGCCGTGAACCCTGAGGATGAGCGCTACAAGGCAATCGTCGGCAAGAAGCTCAGGCTGCCGCTGACCGGCCGCACGATTCCCCTCATCGCTGACTCCTACGTTGACAAGGAGTTCGGAACGGGTATGGTGAAGATTACGCCTGCCCATGACCCCAACGACTGGGAGGTCGGCAAGCGGAATAACCTTGAAGTCATCAACATCCTGAACCCCGACGGGACGCTCAACGAGAACTGTCCCGAGAAATACCGGGGCATGACCTGCGCCAAGGCACGCGACATAGTGATTGAAGACCTGAAGGAGCTGGGCCTGTTCAAGGGCGAGGAGAAGATTACCCACTCCGTCGGCCACTGCTACCGCTGCAACACGGTCGTGGAGCCCTACCTGAGCGACCAGTGGTTCGTCAGAATGCAGCCGCTTGCCGACAAGGCCCTCGCCGCATGGAAAAAGGGAGACATCGTGTTCTATCCCCGCAAGTGGGAGAACACCTATGCCCACTGGATGGAAAACATCCGTGACTGGTGCATCTCACGCCAGCTCTGGTGGGGCCACCGCATTCCGGTCTGGTACTGCCAGAAGTGCGGCGAGGTCATCGTCTCCCGTGAGGACCCGGACAAGTGCCCCAAGTGCGGGGCTTCTGCGGCTGACCTGCAGCAGGATCCCGACGTGCTTGACACCTGGTTCTCCTCTTGGCTCTGGCCCTTCTCTACGCTCGGCTGGCCGGAGGACACGCAGGACCTTAAGGACTTCTACCCGACGACCGCCCTTGTGACTGCCTACGACATCATCTTCTTCTGGGTCAGCCGCATGGTGATGGCGGGCCTTGAGTTCACGGGCAAGGCCCCCTTCAAGGACATCTACATCCACGGCCTGGTACGCGACAAGCAGGGCCGCAAGATGAGCAAGTCCCTGGGCAACGGCATTGACCCGCTTGAGATAATCGACATGTACGGGGCGGACGCACTCAAGTTCACCCTGTCCTACATGTGTGCGCAGGGGCAGGATGTCCTCATAGACAAGGATTCCTTCAAGATGGGAAGCCGCTTCTGCAACAAGGTCTGGAATGCAAGCCGCTACATCCTGGGCAACCTGGAAGGGCGGACGCTCATTCCCGTCAGCGATGCTGACCTGACGGAACTGGACCGCTGGATTTACTCCTGCCTGAACCGGGCCGTCCTTGCGGAGAATGCGGCAATGACCGGCTACCGCTACAACGAGGGGGCACAGGCGCTCTACGAGTATTTCTGGAACGACTTCTGCGACTGGTACGTGGAGGCGACCAAGCTTTCATTCCGGGGCGACGATGAGCACGAGAAGGACCGGGCTGTTTCCGTCCTGCTGAACGTCATGGAAGAGAGCCTGCGCCTGCTGCATCCCTACCTGCCCTTTGTTACCGAGGAAATCTACGGCAAGCTCCCGCTCGACGAGATTTTTGCCAACCGTACGAAGGCGGGCGCACAGAAAATCATCTCCAACGAGACAAGCCGCCTCTTGCTCGTGGACAGTCCCTTCCCGGAGGCTTGTGAGAGCCGCGAGGACGCGAAGGTGACTGCCCGCTTTGCCGTCCTGCAGGAGCTCATCCGCAACGTCCGCGCCCTCCGCGTGGAGTGCGGCCTTGACCCGGCATCCAAGCTGCATATCGCCGTCATGGTGCAGGCGGGAAGCGATGCTGAGGTCATTAAGGAAAAGACCGATATGATAGAACTGCTCGCGGGCGTGAACAGGATAGACTTCGTAAATGCCAAGCCCGCTTCCGCAATCGGTGCGGTCGGGACCGGATTTGAGGCCTTCCTGCTCGTCGATGAGGGCGTGAACAAGGAGCAGCTCAAGGCCCGCTTCGAGAAGTCCATTGCCGCAGAACAGGCTGCCATCCAGCGGAGCGAGGCAAAGCTTTCCGGCAAGTTCGCCGAGCATGCCCCTGCCGAGGTCGTGCAGGCGGAAAAGGACAAGCTTGAAGAAAGCCGCCGCCGGGTGGAAAAGCTTTCCTGCTATGTCAGGGAGCTGTAGGAGAACGGATGTGAGGGGAGGCTGTAATCGCCCTCTCATGCTCTCCTGAATGGGAGGGGCCTGCATGATGCAGGCCCCTTTTTTATGCAGGATTCTTTTCGCACAGTGACAGCAGCGTGAGGATCACGGCGTAGAGCAGGAGGTCGAGGGGGTCAAACGTCCCCAGCTGCGGGAAAAGGAGCTGGGAACATTCGCTCAGGACTGCCATTGCGATGCAGAATAGGTACTGCAGCGGCTTTCCGAGCAGGAGCTGCATGTACAGCGTAAAGGAAGTAAACCACAATGCGTCAACGAGGTAGTTGTTCAGGAGCCGCCAGCAGGGAATGCGGGTGAAATGCGGCATGAACGCATAATGCGCATGCGAGAAAAATGCAGTACAGGCTTTGCCGGATGCTGCAGTTGCAAAAGGCGGGCTCTGAAAGACGGCAAGCTGTGAAATATCGTGCAGCAATCCGTAGAGCATAAGTGCGGTAAGCACAAGGATTGCTGCAGCGACAGCTTTTATACGGTTCTTACGCAATGGACGGGATTAATATTCAAGCGCCGTTTTCTTTGCGATCAGTTCGTTTGCATGGGCGGTCATTTCATTGGTGAACTGCTTGATGACGTTTGCCTTGTAATCAGAAACTTCGTCGAGGCCCATCGTGACGGAGAAGGTCTTTGCCGCCGGATCCTGTTCCTCGATGGAGCTGATTTTGAGGATTACCTGTCCTGCCGCAGATTCCAGCGAATAAATGTACTTCAGGACGGTGTTGCTGATGGTGATGGTGCTCTCAAGGTTCATTGCCGTCAGGCTGTTGCTTGCGGACAGCTTGATGTTGTTGAGCCCGTTGATTTTGTTGAGCTCCGTAACAAGGTATTTCCACTGGATTACCGACAGCTCCGGGGTGCAGGGAACGGAAACCGTGGTTCCGCCTGCCCATTCCTGAATGTCAGCTATCCTGACGGTCTTCTGCCGCGGTGCGCTTGCACAGCTTAACGAAAAGGCAAAAAAGGCCGCAAAACAGAGTGCCGCGGCAAGTATGGAAAAAGTCTGCTTATTTTTTTTCACGTGTACGTTCATAGAATCCCCCTGTATTTCAATCATCGGAATAATACATGAATACTGAAAAAAAAAGCAGTATGACGCGCTGAAAATCCGTATCTTATGCTTCTGTGTCGGATTCCGGGGCGGGAACAGCTTCTGCAGGGGTGCGCCTGCTCTTGACGTGCAGGACGCGGCCGCTGCGCTTGATGCCGTCCGGTTCGCGCATGTCTTCTTTTTCTGCCCGCTTCATGGCAACCAGGCGGCTCTCACCCTTGCGGCGGTAGACCTTCTTTGCTGCCGGTTCGTCATCACCGCGCTCTTCGGCGGCAATGGCCTTGTATTTTGCGTCCTTCGCAATCTTCTTTTCGGCCCGGGCCTTTGCCTGTTCCTTCCGGTTCTTCTCGATGAACTTGAGCGACTCGTCAAGGCCGCCGAGGAAGTCCTTCATGTTGTCTTCAAAGATGACGATGGCCCGCCTGTCGTCCTGTCCGTCCGAAATCTTACTCTCCACGACCTGCAGGAATACGTCTCCGTTCCTGTTTTCCTTCACGTTAAAAAAGTAAGACCTGTTGTTCACCTGCACCTGTGTCGTGTAAAGTTCGCCTCGTATTCCCATAGTATCCTTCCCTTGTCCTGTTCTGGGATTATAATCAGATTATCCTGCAAGATGTATAGCACATTTCCCCCTTTTGGGCAAGGGGGCTGGTACGCCGGTTTCGGGCGGCAGGCGCCGTGCCTGCCGTCCTGTTTATTTTTCTTCGTCCTTCTGCCGGATTTCGACACGGCGGATTTTGCCGCTGATTGTCTTGGGCAGTTCCTCCACGAACTCAATCGTCCGGGGAATCTTGTAGAGGGCGAGGTGGGTCTTTGCGAAGGTCTTGAGTTCTATGTCCAGCTCCTTGCCTGCCGTATAGCCCTTGTTCAGCACGATCGTCGCCTTTACCAGCTGTCCGCGCTTGGGGTCGGAAATGCCGGTGACGGCGCACTCAAGCACCGACGGGTGCTGCATCAGGACGCTTTCGACTTCAAAGGGGCTGACGCGGAATCCCGAACTCTTGATGATGTCGTCGTTCCGACCCACGAACCAGATGTAGCCGTCATCGTCGTAGTATGCCGTATCGCCGGTATCGTAGTAGTCCCCGTCCAGGGCTTTGTGCGTTGCCTCTTCGTTCTTATAGTAGCCGAGCATGAGGCCGACGGGCCGTTCGGCAGGATCCCTGCTGAGCCGGACGACGAGGCTGCCCGTTTCAAGCGGGGCGCACTTCTTGCCGTCCTGCAGGCGGATTATCTCAAGATCGTAGCCGGGAGCCGCCTTGCCCATTGAACCGGGCTTGGGTGACATGCCGGGGAAGGTTCCCGCCGTGACGGTTGTCTCCGTCTGTCCGTAGGCTTCAAACATCTTGATGCCGGTCTGTTCGAGGAAGCGGTTGAACACCTCGCTGTTGAGGGCTTCTCCTGCCGTGACGCAGTACTTGAGGGCGGACAGGTCGTACTGGCTCATGTCCTGCCGTATCAGGAAGCGGTATGCCGTCGGCGGTGCGCAGAAGGTATTGACCTTGTACTGCGAGAGCTTCTTGAAGAAGAGGTCCGGCGTGAACGAAAGCATGTCGTACACGAATACGGCACTGCCCGCAATCCACTGGCCGTAGAGCTTGCCCCAGACCGCCTTGCCCCAGCCGGTTTCGGCGACGCTCAGGTGCAGGCCGTCGTCGATGACGTTCTGCCAGAACTTCGCCGTGATGATGTGGCCCAGGGGGTAGGTGTAGGAGTGCATGACCATCTTGGGGTAGCCGGACGTGCCGCTCGTAAAGTACATGAGCATGGGATCGTTGTTGTGCGTTGCCGCCGCTCCCGTGGGGCGGGGAAAGCTTGTCCCGCAGCTTTCCAGTTCCCTGTGGAAGTCTACCCAGCCCTTCCGCTCGCCTGAGACCGTGACGAGTGTCCTGACGCTCGGCGACTTGGCAAGTGACTCCTCGATGCGGTCCTCGATGTGGCCGTCGTCGAACGAAATTATCATCTTGACTTCCGCGCTCGTATTGCGGTACACGAGGTCGTCGGTCAGGAGCTGGTTCGTTGCAGGCACACAGATTGCGCCGATGCGGTGCAGGGCAAGGATAACCCACCAGAACTCGTAGCGGCGGCGCAGGATGACCATGACGACGTCGCCTTTCCGTATGCCCTGCCGGGTCAGGAACACGGCGGTTTTCTGGGACAGTTCGGACATCTGCCTGAAGTTCCAGATGTGCTCTTCACCGGCATCGTTGCACCAGACCATTGCCCTTTTTTCCGGTGCTTCCCGGGCATAGCGGTCCACGATGTCATAGGAGAAGTTGAAGTCTTCCGGGACCCGGATCTTGAAATTCGCTTTCAGCTCATCGTATGTTTCGCCTTCGTGCCAGTCAATAAACTCGTTCAGATAGTTCATATATTTGTTTCCTTCTTACATAGGGCCTGCTGCCTGCATCCTGCCGCATTACAGCGGAATGTTCCCGTGCTTCTTGAGCGGCAGGTTGTTCTGCCGTTTGTTTTCCAGGAACTCAAGGCTCCGGGCAACGCATTCCCGCGTCTGCTCCGGTTCGATGATTTCGCTGATGTAGTCATGGGCTGCGGCGATCTTGGGATTCATGACCGTTTCCCGGTATTCCGCTGACTTCTGTGCAACGAAGTCTGCCTGGCCCGGATCCTTCATCTGCTTGGCATAGAGGATTTCAAGCGCGCCTTCTGCACCCATGACGGCGATTTCCGCCTTTGGCCATGCGTAGACGAAGTCCGCTCCCAAGTGCTTGGAGCACATCGCAATGTATGCGCCGCCGTAGGCCTTGCGCGTAATGACCGTTACCTTTGGAACCGTCGCCTCGCTGTAGGCGTAGATGACCTTTGCCCCGTGGCGGATGATGCCCTTCTGCTCTTCATCGGGACCGGGCAGGAAGCCGGGGACATCGACGAAGCTGACGAGCGGAATTTCAAAGCTGTCGCAGTAGCGGACAAAACGGGCAATCTTGTCGCTCGCATCGCAGTTCATCAGGCCGCCCCAGACGGCAGGATTGTTTGCAATGATGCCGACGGACTTGCCTTCGATTTTTGCGAATCCGACGACGGACATTGCCGCAAACTCTTCCATGACCTCAAAGAAAGAATCGTCGTCCACCACGCAGTCAATGACCTTGCGGATGTCGTAGCCCTTCTTGCTTTCTTCCGGCAGGACGGTGCTTATTTCCTTCTTCTTTTTCTTTTCGTCGAACTTGAACTTTGTGTCCTGAAGCAGCTTTTCTCCATAGTAGTGGGGGATGTAGTCCAGCAGCTTCCTGACTTTCGCATAGCAGTCCTGTTCACTGCCGCAGCGGAAGTGGGCAACACCGCTCTTTTCCGAGTGGATTGCAGCGCCTCCCAGTTCCTCCGACGTGATGTCCATGGACAGGACGCTCTTGACGACCTTGGGACCGGTGATGAACAGCTGGCTTATCTTGTCGACGGCGAAGATGAAGTCCGTGATGCCCGGCGAATACACCGCACCGCCCGCACAGGGACCGGCGATGATGCTTATCTGGGGGACGGAGCCGCTCGCCCTGACGTTCTGGTAAAAAAGCTCTCCGTAGCCGCAGAGCGCGTCAATTCCTTCCTGAATCCTCGCTCCGCCCGAATCGTTTATGCCGATGACCGGGCAGCGTGCTTCGATTGCCTTGTCAATCAGCTCGGCTATTTTCTGCCCGTGCACCTTGCCCAGGCTGCCTCCCTGCACCGTGAAGTCCTGCGCATAGACGGCGACCTTCTTTCCGTTGATTTTGCCGAAACCGGTAATGACGCCGTCATAGGGGATTTCCTTATCTGCCATGCCGAAGCTGGTACACTGGTGGCGTGCGCGGGAATATATCTCGTGGAAACTGTTTTCGTCGCAGAGGGCTGCGATGCGCTCAACGGCGTGCAGCTTGCCCTTTGTGTGCTGTTTTTCAAGATTATACGTGTAGTTAGCCATATCAAAAATACTAACAGCTATTGCCCTTCAAGTCAATGACAAAAAAAGATATTTTGTCATTGAAGCACCGGGAAGCCGCTGCCGGATGCCGGAGCAGCCGTTTTGCCTGCGCCGGATAATTGTTTTACTTAAAAATTACTTGACAAATGGTTAAAAGTGTGCAAATATTACTTTGAAAGAAGTTAATTTACTTAAAATAAGCGAGGTAGGACGATGAGCAAGATTGTGAATGGCGAGAATATCCCGAACATGCCCTGGGAAGAAAAGCCTGCGGGCTGCCTGCTGCCGGTCTGGCGCTACAGTGCAAACCCTGTCATTGACAGGAATCCCTTCCCCGGCATGGGCCGGATTTTTAACAGTGCAGTTGTGACCTACGGCGGAAGCTTTATCGGCGTGTTCCGCGGGGAAACGACGACGGGCCGTCCCTTCCTGTATCTGGGCCGGTCAAAAGACGCCGTGCACTGGGAATATGATGAGGAGCCGATTCACATGCAGGACGAACAGGGGAGGGACTGGGATCCGCTGTATGCATACGACCCCCGCTGCGTCAAGATCGATGACAGCTATTACATCATCTGGTGTACGGACTTTGACGGGGCAGCGATCGGACTTGCCGAGACAAAGGACTTCAAGCGCTACCTGCGCCACGAAAACCCCTTCCTGCCCTTTAACCGCAACGGAGTCCTCTTTCCCCGTAAGATAGACGGGAAGTTCGTCATGCTCAGCCGTCCCTCCGACTCGGGCCATACACCCTTCGGCGACATCCTCCTGAGCCGGAGCCCCGACCTCACCTACTGGGGCCAGCACCGTCTGGTCATGCAGAAGGGGGGCAGTGCATGGTGGCAGGGCGTGAAAATCGGCTGCGGCCCGGCGCCCATCGAAACGGATGAAGGCTGGCTGATGTTCTACCACGGGGTATCTTCCACCTGTTCGGGCTTTGTCTATTCATTCAGTGCGGCCCTGCTGGACCGGGACTGCCCCAGCAGGGTGCTGTACCGCTGCAACCGCTACATGCTGACTCCTGAAGTTCCGTACGAGACGACGGGCTTTGTGCCGAACGTCTGCTTCCCGGTTGCGACGCTTGCCGATCAGGCGACGGGCCGCATCGCGGTCTACTACGGGGCGGCGGATACGGTTGTTGCGCTCGCATTCTGCCGGGTTGACGAAGTCATACAGTTCATCAAAGACAACAACGAACTGGTCGGCCACGACGGAGACGAAGGGCGCTTCTAGCGCATGGCAGGCGTGCTGCTAGCGTATGACCGTTCCCTCCTTGTGCTTGATGCGGCTGATGTAATCTGCAATGCACGACAGGGGCGTGTCAAACGCCATGCCGCCGACCGGCATCCTGCCGTCGCTTTTGTCCTCCTGGGCAAAGGCGATGTTATGGATGTCGGATCCGCCCGTAACCGGGAAGTCATATTCCTTTGCGTACAGCTCAGCAAGTTCGTTTTCACTGGGCCTGTTGCCGCCGTTGTACACTTCAACGCCGTGTACCTCGCGCGGATGCAGGTGAATTGCCCCGATGTAGTCGCGGAGCCTGAAGGGGTGTGCCTGTATCATGAGTCCGCCCTCGCGGTTCACCGCATCAAAAAGCTGCCGGTGGTTCATCGACTCAGCTTCGGGATGGGCGAGCAGCCAGTCCTTGCCCAGGCCGTACACGAGATAGTCATCGCCCTCAAAGGTCTGTTCGATGCCGAAGAAGACCTTGAAATTCCCGCCGTCCAGCCTGTTCTGCCGTTCTGCTTCGGCGAGTGCGTTCTCATAGCCGGAACAGTACTGTCTGATCCGTTCCACCCAGTCAAGTTCATGGGAAACTGCCGTATTTCCGCCGAAGAAGTGGTCGGTGACAAAGATACCGTCATAGCCGAGCTGCTTGTAGACTGAAATATATTCTGCCCCGCGAGATACGCCGCAGGCGCTTGCCTCGCAGGTATGAAGGTGTGTCTCGTATTTGTACTGCATGGGGCAACTATATACCTTTCCCTCCCGATAATCAACAACTGCGGGAACGGCGGCCGATTCTACACTCGCACCCGCTGATAAGCCGAGGGATCTCTTCCGTGCAGCGGCGGGCCTGCTACTAGTCAAAGCCCTTCTTTTCCTGTATACTTGTCCAATTATGAGTACGAGATGTTTTACCATGTTGAAGCCCGGCGTATTGAACCGCAGGCTCGTCGGCGAGGTCATAAGCCGGCTGGAAAAGAAAGGCCTTAAGCTTGTCGGCCTTAAGTTGATTAACATCGGCCCGGAGCTGGCCTCAAAGCACTATGCAGAGCACAAGGGCAAGCCCTTCTATGATCCCCTCGTTGACTACATTACGAGCGGCCCTGTCGTTGCCATGGTCTGGCAGGGTGACGACTGCATTTCCCTGATCCGCCGGATTACCGGTTCTACCAGTCCGCTCGATGCCCACCCGGGAACGATTCGCGGAGACTTCTGCTCCCACACGTCACATAACATCATTCATGCGAGCGACTGCGAGGAAAGCGCAAAACGGGAAATCGGCCTTTTCTTTCAGCCCGAGGAAATCATCGACTGGGAAGATCAGGCTTCCCTCTGGTTCTAGGGCTTCCGGCTTCCAGAAGCGTCAAAAAATTACTGCGGTATGAGGTGGGGTATGGCAACTGAAGGTCATAAGGTCGGAGTGATTGGAGCGGGCGCATGGGGAACGGCCCTTGCGACTGCCATTGCCCGGGGCGGAAACGATGTTCAGGCATGGGCAATGGAAGAAGATGTCGTTGCTTCCATAAACAATGAGCATGAGAATAATCGTTACCTTGCTGGCTACCGGCTTGATCCGGGGCTGACCGCATCATCTGACATAGCGGCCGTTGCGTCCGGCAAGGAGTTCCTCTTTTTGGCAAGCCCCTCCCTCTACCTTGCTCCGACGGTCAGAAAGATTGCCGGGCTGCCGGGCATCCGGGACGGCTCCACGATTATCGCAGTCCTGACCAAGGGCTTCGTTCCGGCAGCAGACGGACCTGCCCTGACCCTGCCGACCATTGAAGCGGAACTGGGGGCGGCCTATAAGGATGCAACGGTGTACGTTGCCGGTCCCAGCCATGCCGAAGAAGTTGCGATGGGAAAGATTACCGGTCTGATTGCGGCAAGTTCCCACCACCGGAATGCCATACGGGTGCGGAACCTGCTCCGCGTGCCGGGCATCATGGCATACGCCTCGTTTGATACGGTGGGCGTGCAGGTCTGTGCCGCCGCAAAGAATGTCATTGCCGTCGTCTACGGCGCCCTTGATGCCCTGTCGGAAAGCAGTCCGGTTTTCGGCGACAATACGGAAAGCCTCGTCATGGCGGCCGGTTTGAACGAGATTCAGAAAATCGGGTTTGCGATGGGGGCGACCTATGCGGAAACCTTTACTTCGATCAGCGGCGTCGGTGACCTCGACGTTACCTGCAAGTCAAAGTTCGGCCGCAACCGGCGATTCGGGCAGGATATCATCAAGACCGACATGCTCGCACAGTTCAGGGATCTGGACGACCTGATTGCCAACGTAAAGAAAATAGGCTACCTGCCGGAAGGTGCGGTAGCCTGCAAATATGTCCATGAAATTGCGGTGCAGAAAAAGCTCCGCCTGCCCATCTGTGATGCCCTCTACCGGGTGCTGAACAAAGAAATCTCTCCCCAGCAGTGCCTTGAAGAACTCATCGGGAACCACGGGGAGCCGCGGGACAATTTTGCCCGCGTCGACCTGTTCAGCCGGGTCGAAGTCGACGGATAGCCCTCCAAAAACGGATGGCGCCGCAGAAGCCGTTTCTGCGGCTGCCGGAAGCGCTGCCCCGCAATGTGGCCGCGACAGCCGCTCCTTAGGCTGCATGCCCCGGCTATTCCGTCTGCGTAAACTCTACGGTCAGCTCGCTCAGATTGATTTTTCCGGCCTTGACGCGGACCGTCCCGTTCAGGGGAACATCCCCGTTCAGGCCCATGAAGGTTTCGAGTCCGAGTGCCGGTATGAACAGCTGCGGCTGCTTGCCGCCCTTGTCCACGACGACGGCATCTCCCGTCCAGTCCGGGTGCTGCAGGAGGTAGACGAGCGTCCAGTGCATGTCTGCCTTGCGTTCTGCCTTGTGGGCAGCCTGGAATCCTGCATCTCCTTCACTTATCCGCATCAGCATGTCATCCTTGTTTATGAGGTCCCGTCCGTCAAGGAAGGCCCGCAGCTGCTCGTGCGCCAGCAGGTCGCTGTAGCGGCGGAGGGGGCTGGTTACCTGCGTGTACATGCCCAGTCCCAGGCCGCAGTGCATGGCGGGCGAAATGCCGACTGACCGCCGGTGCATGCACCTCCGCAGGCGGAACTGCCCGGCAAGGCCTTCCGGCAGGTCGGACGGCAGCGTCGGCGCATCCTGACTGATGAAGGGGAAGGGAATGCGGTTCCTGAATGCAAAGTGAGCCGCCCCTTCGCCCGCCAGCAGCATCATCTCGCGTATCATCTCCGAGCTTTCCGTCCGCTCATCCGGTGTAATGGAAACCTGCTTGTTTTCGTCGAGCGTGATGTGAACCTGGGGAATGTCGATCATGACGGCCCCGGCCCTGACCCGCCGCTCAACGTTTTTTGCCGCAATTTCAAAAAGCTTTTTCAGCTCCGGGCTGTCCTTCATCGTGTCCGCCTGTTTGTAGCTCAGCCGTTTGACGTTGACGAGCGTCTTGAATACCGAACAGTCCGCGATGTTCCCGTCTGCGTCGAGCTTGATGCGGAAGGACAGGGCACGGCTCTGTTCCTTGAGGCCCAGGGCATAGTCTTCCAGGCAGTCTTCGGCAAGCATGCGGGCTGCCCCTTCCGGCAGGTAGAGCGTTGCCCCCCGCGCCCGTGCCGCCTTGTCGATGGAACTGTCCGGGGCGACCGTACTTGCAGGGTCGGCGATGTGGATCCAGAGGAAGGATCCGTCCCATGCGACGGCATCGTCGGGATCGGTGGAATATTCGTTGTCTATTGCGTAGGAAGTCCCTGCAACGGCCAGCCGCTCTTCATCGGGCGGGGAGGCCAGTCCTTCCGTCGCGCTCTTCATGCTCAGTCCCCAGCGGATGGGATAGGGGTTCCGCGTGATGTCCCACATGCCCGTTTCGAGCAGGAGCTTGTGGGCATTCTCCGGCGTTTCCTTGAGGTGGGCATCGTGCATCGTGCGGCTCTTGTCCGTCTTGCCGTAGGCAAGGTTTTCCACGTCGGTCATGTAGAGGGAATCTTCGGGGAGCAGCGTGCGCTCCTTGAGCCGCTTGAGGAATGCCTCCCGCTTTTCGGCTTCCTGCCCCTTTGCGTCCGCCTTCCTGACCAGTTCGTCGATTTCCGCCTGCGGGCGCGGGCAGAACACGAGCTTGCCGTCCATCAGGGCCTTGAGGTCCTGCTTGAAGTACACCGTATTTTTGAGCGCAAGGTAGTTGCCCCAGCATTCGTCGTCGTTGAACTCCCCCCTGAACAGGGATACCAGATCCTCGAATGTGTGGGAGGCATTCGCCGTTTCTTCATCGGAAATCAGCAGTTCGTAGCATTCCCTGACCTGGTCTGCCAGCGCATTGCCGGACTCCTTCTCGTACATTGCATCTTCTGAGGGGGCATGCCGTGCAGCCCAGTCAAGGACATGTTCCAGTGAAGAAGCCATGCCGCTGCTCAGCAGGACAAAGTCCTTGAAGCGGACGCTCTGCTGGGTATACGCGGCGGGCTTTGTCGCCGTTGCGGGGGCAGCCTGGTAGCGGATGGGGAACTTTCCGTTCTCGCTTTTTCCGGTGATGACTGCTGCGGTGGATTTATATAATACAATTGTGTTCGTGTCGATTATCGTGTTGTTCGTCGCCATAAGATGCGGCTATTGTAGCAGAAAAGAAGGGCCGTTACAAGGCGGGCTGCCGCCGGTGCACGCCAACCGGACCGCAACTGGCAGCCCTGCGACTAACGGGGGCCGGACAGGAACGGCAGGCCCTGTTACGGCGGCGGCCGTTCCCTTGACACGCGGGGGACGCCGGTTTATACTTTGCAGGCATCCAGGCACAGGCTGCCAGCTCAGACTGTACCTGCTGCAAAAGCCGGTCTCTTTTACACTGGCTGAGGAAGACGTGAAATGAAACTGCCCGGTACATTGCTGCCATGCGGAAATTCCGTTGTCAGCCTGCTGCATGCAAACAAACGGAACATGGAATATGCGGCTCTTGCTGTCTGTGTGTTTTACCTGCTTGTCTTTTTCCTGTATTACAGTTTCGGTTACACACCGTTTCTCCTGAAAAATTTCTGCCGGTGGGATTCTTTTCTGTATCAGTCCATAGCCGAATCCGGATACGAGTTCATACCGGTCAATGAGGTTATTTATAACGGAAACTGCGGCTGGTTTCCCTTGTATCCCTTCCTGATTTTTCTGTTCCGGACCATTTTTCATGCAGGCTATTACTTTTCAGCGTTTCTGCTTTCTTTTTTATGCAGCTACGGGCTGCTTTTCATGCAGCTCAAGATAGCATCGGAGTTTTCAGATGACAAAGCGCATGCGGTGAAAATAGTACCGGTCTCCTTGACCTTTGTCGGCAGCATTTATCTGGCAGCTGCCTTTCCGATGAGTTTATGCCTCTTTCTGCTGCACGCTGCGATATACTGCGTATTAAAGGAGAAATACGTCCTGTCAGGGAGTTTCCTGTTCGCTGCATGTACGGCGTACAGTACGGCATTTCTCTTTTGCGGAGTTTTCGGCATTTGTTTTTTCATCGAACTGATCCAAAAAAAGATACACTTCCGCACCTTCCTTCTCCGTATCCTTGAAGTGCCCGTCCTCGGCTTTTCGGGCTGGGGACTGGTGCAGTTCATCATCTTTTGTTTTACCGGGAACATGCAGGCCTTCTTCCTGACGCAAAAGAAGTACGGGCATGGAATCCACTCTCCGCTGAAGACGCTGAGCAGTCTTATCGGGGAACTCAAAAGCGAAGACATCGTGCTGAGCCAGCAGAGTTTTTTCTCCCTGCTTTTTTTTATTCTGGTTGTTTTTACGACCTGTGTCGTCATACGGAAGCACCTGCTGGGAAAGCGCTTGTATGTCCTGAGCTATTTCAGCATGCTCATTGTCTATCTGTTCCTTTTGATCATGGGCACGGGTGTCTCCCCGTGGAGACAGTACCTGCTGTGCAACAGCGGCGCGTTCATTCTTGCGCTGGCACCCGGAAAACGGTATTCCGTGCTTGTCCTGTGCGGAGGGTATGTATTCATAATCCTCACCAAGCTTTTTGCGGCAGGAATTATCGTTTGACGGCCCTGACGGCCTGAATTTCTGCGGACACGGCGGTATGATGCGTCCCCGGAAAGGGGGACGCCGGCAGAAGTCCGCGGGCGGCAGGCGGTGCAGCAGGACTGCCCCTGCCTGCTGCCGGAGCGTTATACTGCCGTCAGGTGGATCAGCTGGCTCTGGAAGTCGCCCCAGGGACGGCTCAGCAGCAGTCCTGCGCCTTCAAGCGTCAGTGCCGACCAGATGCCGAGGTCCTGCGTCTTGCCCAGGCTGTCTTCGGCAACGGCCCGGTAGCTTCGTGCCGGATCAAGCCCCTTGACGATGACTTTGCGCGAGTGCCGGTTGGGACGGTTGAGTACCTGTACGAGGGTAACGAGGGCTTCCGTTTTGTCCCCGGACACCAGCTCCCATGCGTCATAGTCACCGGCGTTCTCGCGTGCACTTGCAATCCGGTAGTAGTCGCCTTCCCGTATGAGCTGGCTGCAGCGGTGGTACAGGGCAACCTGCGCGTCAATCAGGGCCTTGTCCTCATCGCTCATGCCGGTGATGTCCAGCTCGTAGCCGAAGGTTCCGGCGAGGGCCACGAAGCCCCTCGTCCTGAAGGGCGTCATGCGGCCGCATGCCTGATTCGGACAGACGCTGATGTGCGCCCCCATCGAAGACAGGGGGTACACGAGGGCGGTGCCTTCCTGTATGGCAAGGCGTTCAATGGCATCGGTGTCGTCCGAGCACCAGATCTGCGGACTGTAGTAGAGCATGCCTGCGTCAAAGCGGCCGCCGCCGCCCGAACAGTTTTCCAGCAGGAGCTTCGGGAAGTCCGTAATCAGCCGCTCCTGCATTTCGTACATGCCCAGGACATAGCGGTGCGACAGTTCCCCAGCCTGCTCCCTGGAAAGGCAGGCACTTCCCAGGTCGCTCAGCGGCCGGTTCATGTCCCACTTGACGTATTCGATGTTTGCGCTTTCGAGCACCTGCTTGATCTGCGCATAGATGCAGTCGCGGACTTCCCTGCGGCTGATGTCGAGCACGTACTGCTGCCGGGCCTGTCCCGGCTCCCTGCCGGCGACCTGAATGGCCCAGTCGGGATGCTGCCGGTAGAGTTCGCTGTCCGGGGAAATCATTTCCGGTTCAAACCATATTCCGAACTTGAGTCCCAGCCTGTTCACTTCGTCGACAAGGCGGGCAAGGCCGCCCGGCAGCTTGCGTTCGTTGACGAACCAGTCGCCGAGCGAGGAGTTGTCGCTGTTCCGCTGTCCGAACCAGCCGTCGTCCATGACGAGCATTTCGATGCCGTGCCGGGCGGCTTCCCGTGCAATGGAAAGCAGTTTTTCCGTATCAAAGTCAAAGAAGGTTGCTTCCCAGTTGTTTATCAGAACCGGCCGGGACCTGTCGCGCCAGCTGCTGCGTATCAGGTGCTTCCGCCACAGCTTGTGGAAGCCCTGCGACATGCCGTTCAGTCCCCGGTCCGAGTACAGCAGCACGGCTTCCGGCGTGACGAAGCGTTCGCCCGGCGCAAGCTGCCAGCTGAACGTTTCCGGGTTGATTCCCGTCACGAAGCGTATGGCGTCAAACTGGTTCAGTTCCGCCTGGGTGATGAAGTTCCCGGAGTAGACAAGGCTCAGGCCGTAGACTTCTCCCTTGTCCCAGTCCGCCCCGCGTTCGGCAAGGGCTGCAAAGTTGTTCTGCTGGTGGCTGGTCTCGCCCCTCGTTGAAGAGACGTTCGTCTTTCCGTGGTGGAGCGGAACCCGCTCGATGTGCCGCTCCCGTGCCCAGCTTCCCTGCAGGGAAATGAAGTCAAACTGCTTGTCCTGCCGGTCCATGTCCAGACACAGGGAGAGGGCCTTGCGGATTTCGAGCGTCTTGTTCCCGCAGTTCCTGATTTCTGCATGGCGGGCAACGGCGTCTATTCCGTCAAAGACCGAATAGAACAGGTCGACTTCCAGTCCCAGAATGCCGTCCGCACCGTGCAGGATGAGCGTCATGCAGTCTCTGTCGCTGCCCCAGGTCGCGGGCAGGCCTTCCAGTGCGGGCTTGCCCTGCCTGATTTCGTGCGAGCGGACGCTCAGGCTGACGGCGCTCTGGCCCTGTCCGTTGCGGATGTCCAGTGCACTCTCACGGAAGTCTCCCGTCCCGCCGCAGGGGTATTCCCACTGGAATGCGTCAAGGAAGGAAAGCTTTTCCCGCTTGAGCTTTGAGGGGGTGAAGGGGTACTCGTTCACTTTCAGCAGCTGCAGCAGATCGTCCTGCCTGCCCAGCTTTTTGCCGTAGTGTACGTGTCCTGCGAAGTTTTCGCCGTCTGCGAGGGCGATATAGTAACCGCTGTTTTCCGTTTCAACGGAAAAAGTCTTGTGCTCTTTGTCGTAGCTGATGTTCATGCCCCGATTCTAGCACGAAGGGGGGCATTGGACAAGGAAAAAGCGTCCTGCCGTCTTTTTTTTAGCTTAGGGCATCCGGCCCGGCCGTCAGTTTACGGTTGCCGAATAGACTTCCCGGTCCAGCGCATACAGGGTGAGCGTGCTGCCCTTTGCGACGGAGTAGGGAACGCTGACCCTGCCGCCGTCATGGTAGAAGGTGGCGAGCGTTGCGGTCTTTCCTTCCTGACTGCTTGAGCGGAATGTCATGGGCACGGGATAGGGATACTCGCTGATTGTCGCCGTGAGGATGCCGCTGCTCGTCTCATCGCCTTCCTTTGCGGGGGCGAAGGCGAAGTCTGCGGCGACGTGCTTCCAGATGCCGACGGTCTGGCCCGCAGCATCCTGCGCCGTAACCGTTCCCGCCTTTTCCGTTGCGGCAGCCTCGTGGCTCGTGAAATCGAAAATAACTTTGGAGGACGAGAGGGTCTTGAGTGCATCGGATACCTTCATGCCCGAAAGGTCCGGGACCTGTGCCTGCTCTTCTTCCGTTCCCCTGCTCACGATGAGCTGGATCCGCCCGCGGTCTGTCAGGGGACTGCCTGCACGCGGCGTCTGTGCCAGTATGGTTCCCGCAGGCTTGGCGTCTTTTTTGTAGACCGGGTCTGCAACGGTTACCGGCGAGCCTTCCGTCCCGAAGCGCTTTTTCAGGTCCGGCAGGACATCATCGATGTTCTTTCCGACAAAATCCTCCAGTCCGCTTCCTTCCGGTCCCCGGCTCACGGTCAGGGTAACCCGCCGGTAGGCCTTGACGATGGAACCGGGATCGGGATCCTGTTCCAGAATGGTCAGCTCATCGCCCGGCGTGTCGGAATAGCGCAGCTGGATTTTTGCATACAGCTCTTTCTGCTGCATTTCCAGCAGGGCGGTCGTCAGGCTCTTGCCCACGACATCCGGGACCATGACCTTTTCCTCTCCCTGCAGGCTGGCAAAAAAGACCGCGATGCAGGCGATGACCGTGACGAGGAAGGTCAGTATCATCGTGAAGAAGAGGGGCTTGCCTCCGTATGCAAGGCCTTCGGTCTGGCTCCTGATGCCGTCCCGTATCCGGCGGCCGAAGCCTCCGCTTTTCTTTTCACCGGCGTCTGCCGTATGCAGGATGTCTTTTTCGTCCATGTGCACTACCTGTCCTTATTATCTCGTACTATATATCGGTTGCTACCAGTTGTATATCGGTATATCCGTTTCCGCCTGTTTCCTGCCGGCCGGTCCTGCTATTCCAGGACCGAACCGATGAAATTCCGTGCTCCGTTCATGAAGGACTTGTAGTCCATCGCCTTTTTTGCCTGCCACTGCAGTTCCGTGACGAGCAGGACGCCGTCTCCCGTCTGCACCAGAATGCCGCGCTGCTTGGAGTAGGCCAGGACGGTCCCCGGGACTGCCCCGGTATTCTGCGTGATCGACGTGTCCTGAGAGGCAACCTTGCTGGCCGCCGCCGCCTTGAGAATCCGCAGCTGAACCCCGTCCGCCATCGTGTAGCAGCCCGGCCAGGGGGTGTAGGCGCGTATCTGTGCGTCAATCTGCAGGGCGCTGTCCTGCCAGTTGATGCGTCCGTCCTCTTTCTTAATCGTCGAGCAGTAGCTCGGGGTGCCTTCCTGCGGCCGGGACGGGGGCAGTTCCCCTTCCTTTGCGACATGGCGGAGCAGGGTCGTAACGGCGATTCCCCCGAAGAGGGCAGCCTTGTTCAAAAGCAGTTCCGCCGTTTCCGTGCCCGTCAGTCCGATGCGCTCTTCATAGAGCACGTCGCCCTCGTCTATGCCGAGTACCATCTTCTGCAGGGAGAAGCCGGTTTCCGTGTCCTGATTCAATATTGCGGCGGGAACGGGCGTTGCCCCCCGGTACTTGGGCAGGAGCGAGGGGTGCAGGTTGACGACCCCGTACTTGAACATGGAAAGGAATTTGGGGCCCAGAATATGCCCGTAGGCGAAGCAGACAAAGATGTCCGGCTTTACGGCTGAAATCGCATTCCGGGCCTCTTCCTTCAGGTGTTCCGGCGTAAATATCCGGATGTCGTCTCCCCGTGCCCGGTTCCATATTTCCGCATACTGGGCAACTTCCGTCGGAATGAGCTCCTTGTGCCGTCCTTTTGCCGAAGGCGGGTTGGTCAGGACGGCGACAATCTTGTAGGCTTCCGACGGAACGGAGGCGGACATCGCACTGTCCTTGAGGATGAGTTCCAGTGATTTTGCGGACGCGGCGGGGCTGCCGCCGTAGAGCACTCGGAGCATGGCCTAGTTTTCCTTTCCTGCCTTTCTGGCTGCTTTTTTTGCGGCCTTCTGGGCTGCCCGCTCGGCCTTCCGCTTGAAGGATTCGATCGTCTTTTCCTTAAAGCTTTCGTCACCCCTGTCTATGTACAGGATGCCGTTCAGGTGATCGTTTTCGTGCTGGATGATGCGGGCAAGCAGGCCGGTTGCATCGTTGATGGTAAAGTACCTGCCCCGTTCGTTGAGCGCGGTGACGGAAATCCTTGCAGGCCGACGGATGGTCTCATTGACGCCGGGGATGGAAAGGCAGCCTTCGTCGTAGTCTTCAAGTTCCTCCGAAGTCTTGATGATTTCGGGATTGATGAAGACCCGGTTGATGTCGTCATCCGACCGCATGACGAAAAAGCGCTTGGCAATGCCGACCTGGGGCGCTGCCAGCCCGACTCCGTTTGCGCTGACCATCGTCTCGAACATCTCGCTGAGCACGGCGCGGAACTCGTCGTTTATTTCCTCCGGTGCGACCGGTTCGCATTTCTGCCTGAGAATCTCGTCTCCCAGTTTATAAATCTTCATTTTTCTTCTTTCCTCTCAAAAACTGCTTTCCTCTCAAACGGCCTTACTTGCTGCCTTCGAATGCCTTGAGCCGAAGGTCCGCTGAGTGCGCATGGGCGGCAAGGCCTTCCGCCTGTCCCAGGCATACTGCTGCCCGGGCGGAACTGACGGCTCCCCTGCTGCCGGGTGCGACGCGGAGGGTCGTAACCGTCTTGAGGAACATCCTGACGGAAAGGCCTCCCGTAAAGCGGGCGCTGCCGGACGTCGGGAGCGTGTGGTTCAGCCCCGCCGCATAGTCGCCGAAGACTTCTGCCGCATTGTGGCCGATGAACAGCGAGCCGTAGTTGTGTACGAGCGAGGCAATCCGGTCCCGTTCGGCTCCGTCTGCCATCGCAAGCTCAAGGTGTTCCGGGGCCTTCCGGTTTGCCAGTGCTGCGGCCTCGTCAAGGTCCTTCGTGATGAGTATCCTGCCGAAGCTTTCGACGGATGCGGATGCGGTCTGCCGGGTCGCAAGCGCTGCAAGCTGCCGGTCTATCTCCTGTGCGACTGCCCGGGCAAGCTGCTCATCCGGGGTTGCGAGAACCGGCTGGGCGACGATGTCGTGCTCCGCCTGGGCAAGCATGTCGGCGGCAACCCATCCGGCATTTGCGCTTGAGTCAGCGATGATGAAGACTTCGGTCGGGCCTGCGAGCATGTCTATGCCGACCTGCCCGTAGACGAGCTTTTTTGCTTCGGCAACGAACTTGTTGCCCGGGCCGACGACGACGTCAACCCTGGGAATGCTCTCGGTGCCGAATGCGAGGGCGGCGATTGCCTGCGAACCGCCGAGGGCGTAGGCCTTCGTGACACCGCAGATGTATGCTGCCGCCATGATGTTCTCGTCGGCATAGGCCTTGCCGCCCGTATAGGGCTTGCCGGGACAGCCCAGGCCCTTTTTTGCGGCATCGTCCCTGTCGTCGGGATGGACGCGGGGCGGAGTACAGAGGATGATTTCCTTTACGCCGGCGGCGGCGGCGGGCGTCACGGTCATGATGACCGTGGAAACGAGCGGAAAGCGGCCTGCGGGAACATAGGCACCGGCCCGGTCGACCGGAATGTTCTTCTGGCCGGTGAAAATGCCTGCTTCAAGTTCCGTCTCAAAGTCGCCGAAAGACTCCTTCTGCTTCAGGGCAAAGCGGAGCGCAAGCTCATGGGAATAGCAGATGGACTCGTACAGGTCCGGCTGCTCCTTCTGCATCCGGTCCGCCGCCGCCTTCAGGGCGGACAGGGGAATCTCGAATGAGGCGGGATCGGCGAGATCGAATTTCGCCGCATAGCGGTGCAGGGCCCCGTCTCCGTTCGCCCGGACGTCCTTGAGGACATCCTTTACCGCATCCAGGGAGTCTCCGAAGTCCCTGCCGTCAAAGAAACTGCCGTCTATGTCGCTTGCTCGTTCAATTCTAATCATAGCTGGCAGACAGTATAGCGAAAATGAGGGGGAATATCTATAGGGCGTGCTTGTCATTTTCCTGCATTCTGTGGATACTGTTTCCATGCTAACAGTTTATCTTCGCAAGAATCCGTTCAGCAACCGCAGGAAGCCGTATGTCTGGCATGCAAAAAGTGCAGGCAGGATTACCCATGAAAAGCTGATTGAGGCGGTTGCCCGGGCAAATACGACCGTTACCAGGGCTGATGTTCTTGCCGTCATTTCGGAGTATGAAAAGCAGTTCCTGCTTGCCCTGCAGGAGGGGTTTTCCGTGGAAAGCTTTTTCGGAACCCTGTGCGCCGGTGCGACCGGCAGTGCGGAAAAGGAAAGCGAACGCTTCCGTCCGGACAAGCCGAAAGACCGGCGGACGTCTCCGAAAGATCATAAGCTTACGCTGAATTTCAAGGCAAAGCCGCTTTTTCTCCAGAAGGTAAAGGACGGACTGCGCTACAGGACGGAACGGCTTCAGAATGTCTGCGAGCCGCAGATCAGCTTTGTTGCCGATGCTGCGATGCAGACGGGCACATCGTTCCGGGCAGGCGGCATTATCCATATCCGGGGGCAGTTCCTGAAAATCAACCCTGCCGATGAGGAGCAGGGAGTCTTTCTGGTAAAGGCGGGAACGGAATACCGCTTTCACCGCTATTCCCGCTGTACGCGCTGCGGAATAGACAGCCTGCTTCCTGACGGTGTTTCTCCCGGAGACTATCTCCTTGAGGTCCGTACCCGGAAGTCCCGTTCCCTGCATGTGAGCAATGTCGTTTCCGTGTCTGTCGCGCAGGAAGGCTGAATGCCTGCAGGACAAAGCCTGCGGTACTGGAAAAACAGTTCTGCGTGGCTTCCGAAACTTTGAAAACAGGTCAGTTACAGAATGAAACCAGTCTGTTTACAGACTGAAACTAGCCTGGTTACAGATTGTAACCGGGCTTATTACAGCCTGTAACCGGTCCAGTTTCAGCATTCAGGAAGGCTGTCCGGGACCGTCGAGCAGTATGAGAGCGTGCTGCATGGAAGGGTCCTGTAACCATTGTGCCGTACGGTCCTTATAGAAACATAAGGGGTGTAAAACAGTTCTTTAGAAGATAAAGGCATATATGTCAGAAAGTTCAGGAAGCGGTTCTTCAGTTTCGCATGAAGGCGACTATATGGTTCATTATGACGAGAACGGTGTGGAAACCGGCAGAGAATATTATGGAAGCGGGAGCGACTCTGGCGGCGGTCCTGCCGGAAGCGGCTCCGGCAGTGGCAGCAACAGCCGGGCCGCACGGGTCAGCGCCATACGGGAGGCCTGCCAGTCCATCCTTTCGGCGTTGCAAAGCCTCGCCACTGAAGTCAGGACCGGGCTCTCCAACAGCCGTGCCAGCTGGTCGAATGCCATATCACAGGCCGCCAGCAGCATAAAGACAGCCGCACGGAAGCTGATTCCCCAGCGCACCAAGGAGAAGTCAACACAGACGGTAGAGTCCGCAGTCCAGAAGCCGGACACCCCGCCGGTTCCGAAGCCGGACACCCCGCCGGTTCCGGCAACTCCCAAGGAAACCGAGGGCGACCCGGTCATAATAAGTTCCGGCGTAAACCGGCAGACGAATACCGACCTGACGCTCGGAAGCTTCGGCGGGATGTACGCCGTGACAAGGCACTACGCCCCCTGCAACGACCGGGGCGGTCTTCTCGGTTCGTCATGGGCATGCAGCCTTGACACCCGCATCATACGGGGGCTTGACCCCGACCGTACGGAAGAGATACAGAAACTGAGGGAGACTCTGACTGCCATACAAGAGAAAAAGGCAGAGATAGAAGCCCTTGATTCCTCATACGATGAGGTAAAGGGGGACATCGAGGCCGCAGCTGCCGAGGCGGACACGGCCATAGCAGGCCTTGAGGCGGACATAGCCCCCCTTGAAGCCGCCCAGGCAGTGCGCGAACGGAACATAGAGCGCAATAAGTGCGTTATGTACGGCGGGGTGGAAGCCCTTGCAGAATGCGGGGACGGAAAGCTCATCCTGATGAAGGACGGCTTCATCCCCCTCATGTTCGAGCGGGCGGAGGACGGAAGCTACAGGGGGACTGGCTCCGCCCGGCTTATGTCCATCACGGAGGCCGGTGACGGCTACACCCTGTCAAATTCTGACGGAAGCACACAGGAATTCGACAGCTACGGCAGGCTCGCGGGCGAGACCGACAGGAACGGCAGCGCGGTCAGAATCGTATGGGGGGCGGACGGCAGAATAGAAGAAATCATCTCCCCCGCCGGATGCTCCATAAAGGTAAAGACCGACGAGGCGGGCCGCATAACCGCCATGAGCCTCCTGCAGGACGGAAAGGAGACCGGCCGCAGCGTGAGCTACAGCTACAGCGGCGACAGCCTGTCCGCGATGACGGACACGGACGGCGACACAAGCCGCTACGAATACGATGATGAGAACCACCTCACCGCGATAGTCAAGCCAGACGGCTCGTCCATGCGCTACGCCTACACCCAGTGCGCTGACGGGAGCGTGCGCGTCGCGTCGGTCACCGACGAGGAGGGGCAGATCATGGCCTTCTCCCACGACCCGGTAGCCCGGCGCTTCTCGTACACCCCTGCCGGGGGAGAGGAGGAAGTCAGCCTCTACGATGCGGACGGCAGGATTACGAAAGAGGAGTCCGGCGCTCTTGTAACCGAATACGGCTACGATGCGGACGGCAACGTGACGGCCCGCACCGTGAACGGCGAGCGGACGGAATACGCCTACGACGAGAAGGGGAACCTCACCAAGGCCCTCCATGCCGACGGGAGCGCGGAGGAATACGAGTACAATTCCCTCGGCCAGCTGACCGGCATGAAAGACCGCGACGGCGTGGCGGAGAAATTCGTCCGTGACGGGAAGGGCAACCTGACGGAGCTGCACGTCGGCGGGGTATGCGTGGCAAAATACAGCTACGACGGGCACGGCCTTTGCACGGAAAAAGAGATAGCCCACGGGGGCAGGAAAGCCTGCATCTCATACAGCTATGATGCGCACGGCAGGTGTGTGGAACGCTACCTGTCAGACCCGGACAACGCGGAAGGGGCATACACCGAGAAATACGAGTACGACAGCCAGGGGCGGCTCATTAAGCTGACATCCCCGGACGGGAAGGAAACTTGTATCTTATACACGGCCAAGACCGAGACCGTCCTGTTCCCGGACGGCCTTGAGCGGAGGCTTACCTACGACGGCCGGAAGAACCTCGTCCTCGTCGAGGAGACGGACAGGAAGAGGGGGCAGAAGCTCTCGGTATACTGCGAGTACGACAGGTCCCACCATAACACCAAGCGGGTTTTCTCGGAGCGGGACAGGACATTGCTCACCGAGGAGATGAGCTACAACGGGCGGGGAGACCTTGCGTCCGTGACCACAAGCGCGGCCGGGGACGGCACGAAGAAGCGCCAGCTGCTCTCTTATGACGGGGCGGGACGGGTGACCTCCGTCCGCATACAGAAAATCGGGCCGGACGGTACGGTAGAAGATGAAACTGAAAGCAAGGCATCCTTCCGCTACATCGGGGCCGGCAGAGAGCTGACCCTTACGAGCGGCGAGGGGCGGGCAAGCACAATATATGGCGACAGCCTGGGCCGGCTCGTGAAGCAGACCAACGCGCTCGGCGAGGAGTTCACCAAATCCTTAAGCCCCGCAGGGAGGCTTCTTTCGGAAAGCTCCTCGCACGGGGGCATGTACGCATACGGCTATGACGATCTGGGCCTTCCCTGCGCCGCAGGCGAGGAGGGGAAGGAGCAGTCCAAGGCCGACTACAACCCGGACGGCTCCGTGAAAAAGACGACGGACAGGCTCGGCAACGTGACGGAATACTTCTATGACGTGCGGGGTCTCCTCATAAAGCAGGTTTCGCCGGACGGCACGAGCCTGTACGGGTACGACATTTCCGGGCGGCTGACTAACTTCCGGAGGGGTGGCCAGAAGATATGCTACGATTACTCCTCCGACGGCAGGACGGTGACCGTCACGCGCGGCGACTCCGTCACGGAGACGCTTGAGACGGACGCATGGGGGCGGATCATAAAGTCCACTGACGGCGAGGAAAACTCCCGCACGTATACCCGCGACGCGCTCGGCAGGCTGACGGACGAGGCCGACGCATACGGAAACGAGAGCTCCTACCGCTACAACGCCTGGGGCAGGGTCTCAGAGCGGATACTGCCGGACGGCAGCCGCGAGGCTTACGAATACAACGCGCTGGGGCTCTCCACGAAGAAGACCGACAGTGAGGGCACGGCGTGGGTCCTCCGCTACGACAGGGACGGCCTCCTGCTTGAGGAGAAGTCCCGCGCCCGGGCCGTACGGGAATACGCTTATGACAATCTCGGGCGGCTCACCGAAGTCAGGTCCGGCGGTGAGACGCAGGCCCGCTACGAGTACACGGCCTACGGCAGGAAGGAGACCCTCATCCGGGCCGGGGGCGGTAGGTACGTGAAGGAGTACGACGCATACGGAAGGCTCGTCTCCGAGACGGACAGCACCGGGGCGACACGGACCTTTGCCTACGACGCGGAGGGCCGTGTAAGGGAGCGGAAGTCCTTCGGCGGTAATGTCACGCAAATTACGGACGACCGGGCCGGGCGCAGCTACGGCGAGGCCTTCCCGGACGGAACAGAGAACAGGATTCTCCTTGACGAGAACAGGGCCGTCATAAAGGAAGAAAATCCCTTCGCGTCTGAAGAATATGAGTACGACGCGGCGGGCCTCCTTGTCAGGCAGAAGTCCGCCCTGACCGGGGAGACAATAGAGTACAGCTACGACAGGCGCGGCCTCTGCACCGGGGTAAAGAGCCCCATCCACCATGCCGTCTATGAGTACGGCAGGGCGGGTGAGCTTCTTCACGCCAGCGACAAAACGACCGGCGTAAGCCTGACTTTCAAGTACGACAAGCTCATGCGGGAGACGGAGCGCAGCTTTGCCGGCGGCGCACACCAGCTGACGGCATACGACAAAGCGGGGCGCATTGCCTCCGTCAGGACGCTTGACCGCAACGGCGAGGTCAAGTCGGAGTACCTGCACTACGGGAATGACGGCAGGATTCTCTCTGCGATGGACGAGCGTGGTCGTGTCACGCTCTACGGCTATGACAGGCAGGGGCGGGTCTCCAAAGTCCTGTATCCCTTCACGAACGACATCCTCAGCAAGGCGAGGCTGGAATATGAGGCCGCCGGCGGTGACAGGAACGCACGGGCTGACGGCAAGGACATAACGGTTGGCGAGGTCATCAGGAAAGCCTTCAAGACCCTGAGCGGGAAGGACTGCCAGGCCAGCCAGAAGGCCTGGGAAGAAATCTACCGCTACGACGCTGACGGCAACAGGACTTCCAAGACCACGTCGCTCGGCACGGTATATTACAAGTACGACAGCGAGAACCGCCTTGTCTCCTACGGCGTGACCGAGGCTGCCGACACGGCACGCCTTGAGTATGACGCGGACGGGAACCTCATAAAAGAAAGCAGCTGCGGCAAGGAAGCGGTCTACGCCTACAACGCTGCGAACCGCATGGCGGAGAGCCACGTCACCGAGATACGCGGCGGCTCACGGCAGACACCGAAGGATACCGTATATTCATACGACAGCTTCGGGCGGAGAATCCTTGAGGCTGACATACTGAACCGCTGGGTACGCCACACGGAGTACCGTGGCCTCAGCATGGACGTTTGGAAAAACGCCGCCGTCCACGGCATAAAGGAGCCGAGAAACAGCCGGGGCATAGACTTCACCGGCATGGTTTTCAAGAACCTTAACGATTTCCTGCCCGCATTCGCGGACTTCTCGCGGGCATCACCCTACGACTTTACCCACGTCGCGCTTACGCTGCCTCTGGGCATGGGAGGCGAGGTATTCGGATTGTTGCAGACCGAGCATTCGGGCATCGGCTTCAACCCCTTCGTCAACGCGAGCCATACCGACGCGGAGCGGCACTACTTCGGTAAGGACCATCTGGGCAGCGTACGGGCGGTGACGAACCAGTGGGGAAGCCCGCTGTACACCTTCGACTATGACGTGTTCGGACAGCCGCTTCAGGACAGGCCGGAGAGGTTCAGGCATGGCTTCACGGGAAAAGAATTCGATTCTTGGACTGGCCTCTACAATTACGGCTTCCGCGACTACGCTCCTCTCTATGGTCGCTTCACCACGGTTGATCCCATACAGGACGGGCTGGGCTGGTACGCCTACGTGAACTCCGACCCGGTCAGCTGGCTCGACCCGTGGGGGCTGGAGTGTCCCGACCAAGAGAGCGGGGCGGACAAAAAAAAGGAGGATACTGGACGTGTAATAAATAAAACAGGAGATATTATTCTGATAAAACCTGAGCTCGATGAAAATCCTTACACTCTTTTAAAGCCGGGCGAAACATACGAAGGAAACATCGATGGTGTCATATTTGCGGATGGTACTGTGTTTAAAACCGAGGGGTCTTCTAAGTATGTCGCAAAACAAAAGAGAAGCGGGGAATATAAAGTTTCTGGCGGAAAGATAAAAGACTTTTTTGGAAACATTGTAAAGATTAATCGAAATAATGTATATGCTGAGCTTATATCTCAAGGATATAAGCCCGAAGAGATGGATATACAGTGGAAAGATTTCTATGGCACATATCACTATGGTATTGACAAGGATGACTTTTTAACAAGCTGGCTCAAAGCGGAAAAAATGTTGGATGTTGATAACGATAAGGATCATACAGCTGACACCTCTTTTGTTCCTATACCGTTTACCAGTACTGATTCGGAGATACTTAAGCGATTTGTACTAAAACTGTGGAAAATGGAGTCTCTATATGAAGCTCAATAAATATGTAGTGATCATATTTTCAGCAGTTCTTGCTTGGGCCCTCATATGTATGCTTCTAACTCGTATCTCGAAGACAATATGTTATTACGAGGACATAGCAACTCATATAGCAAAGAATCCTCTGGTGGCTAGTGCCAAGATACTCGGGAGCGAATTTGATGTGCCGTCAGACCGCTATGATATTGAGATAAATACTGTAAGCGGTTACAGGATATGCCTGCATTATGTCAAGAGGTCTTGCCGAAACAGGGAAATAAGTTTTGTGATAATAAACGACATACACTGTTTTGGCGGAGGAGGCTATGTATTGTGCGATGGCGAAAGAATTCACTATACATTGCGGAATCCCTTTTTTTTGGGCATGATGCTCGGCACACATATCCAATCCGTCGATGACATCGTGGAGCATGCCGAAGAACTGTACGGGCTGTTTGAGCTGTTTGAAGCCAATTCTGGAAAGGAATTCATGTACAGCGACAGGTTTTTAATACATCCTGATTTCAGAAGGGGTGAGCCGGATCCAGACTGGCCACTATGAGGATCTTTTCTCACGGTTTCAATAGACTGTTATGAGCAAAAATACGTATTCAGAATTCTTTGACTCCATATACCGCTACGACGCTGACGGCAACAGGACTTCCAAGACCACGCCGCTCGGCACGGTATACTACAAATATGACAGCGAGAACAGGCTTGTCTCCTACGGCGTGACCGAGGCGGCGGACACCGCCCTCCTTGAGTACGACGCGAATGGCAACCTCATAAAGGAAAGCACTCCTACAAAAGAAGCCGTCTACGCCTACAATGCCGCGAACCGCATGGCGGAAAGCCACATCACGGAGATACGCAGCGGCTCACGGCAGACACCGAAGGACACCGTATACTCCTACGACAGCTTCGGCAGGCGCATACTGGAGGGTGACATCCTCAACCGCTGGGCGAGGCACACGGAGTACCGGGGCCTCAGCATGGACGTGTTAAATGGAGCCTCGAAAAACGTCAGTTTTTTCGAGGCAACTTCCAAAATGCGATGTCCTAAGCCGCGCTATCATAGCGGCTTAGGACTCGTAGGCATCTCTAAAAACCGCCAAAGGCGTGTTTTTAGAGATTGCCCGAAGAACGCCGCCGTCCACGGCATAAAGGAGCCGAGGGAGAGCCGCGGCATAGACTCCACGGGAATGGTCTTCACCTGCCTCGACGACTTCCTCCCCGCGTTCGCGGACTTCTCCCGCGCGTCGCCCTACGACTTTACCCACGTCGCGCTCACGTTGCCGCTTGGCGGAGCGGGCGGTGAGGTGCTCGGTTTATTACAGACCGAGCACTCGGGAATAAATTTCAATCCATTCGTCAATGCGAGCCATACGGACGCGGAGCGGCACTACTTCGGCAAGGACCTGTTCACATCCGGCAGGATGCTGGGCCTGACTGCACGCTGGATCTGCGAATCTTGCAGGAACCTCTGCTCCGTGCTATACTGGCCGCATGGAAGAGCGATTCTTGCCGATTGGCATTCAGGACTTTGAGAAACTGCGCAGGGGCGGCTATGTATACGTTGACAAGACGGAGTTCGTATACAAGCTTGCCCGCTTGGGCACGCCCTTTTTCCTGAGCAGGCCGCGCCGCTTCGGGAAGAGTCTGCTTCTTTCCACGTTCGAGTCCTTGTTCCTCGGCAAAAAGGAGCTGTTCGAAGGGCTTGCCATCGCAAACAAGGAATGGGACTGGGCGGAATATCCGGTCCTGAAAATCAGCTTCGGGGGCGACAGTTATCCTGATTTGGAGAGCCTGAAATCTGCAATTAACCTGATGCTTTCAAGATATGAAGAGCTCTATGGGCTTGAAGTTTCAGACCTGCGTTCAGCCCCCCGGTTAACCAATATCATCACGAGGGTTTTTGAAAAGACAGGCAAGCCCGTCGTCATCCTCATAGACGATACGACAAGCCGATTCTGGATGCCCTCTACACGGACTACGAGGAACAGAACCGGCAGGAGCTCCGTTCTTTCTACAGCCCGCTCAAGGAATGTGACAAGTACATCCGCTTTTTGTTCATCACGGGAATCACGAAGGTAAGCCACGTGAACATCTTCAGCGGGCTGAACCAGCTGAACGACATAAGCATGGACAGGGCGTTTTCTTCCCTGTGTGGAATTTCGGAAAAGGAATTGGAAGTATACTTCCAGCCGGAAATTGAAATGCTCGCGGCATTCCAAGGCATGAGCATTCCTGATACAAAAGAAAAACTCGCCGGAATGTATGACGGCTATCATTTTTCCCACGACGTCGAAGGTGTCTACAATCCCTTCTGCCTGCTCAAATGCTTCACTGCGAAGGATTTCGGCTCATACTGGTTCGAGAGCGGAACGCCGTCATTCCTCGTGAAGACCTTGCAGAAGCAGCCGCTGTTTTTGGCGAGCCTGGTCAACGGCCGCAAAGTAAAAGAAGACCAGTTCAAGAACTATGACCCCGACAGCAAGAATATGCTCCCCGTGGTTTACCAGAGCGGATATCTGACCATCACGGGCTTTGATGAGGATTCCAGGCGTTACACCCTTGATTTTCCGAATCAGGAAATCAAGGACGGATTCCTTGATGTCCTGCTCAAAAAGTTCGTGACCGTGCCGGACGATGATCTGGGCCTTGCGATTGACAATCTCTGCGATGCGCTCAAGGCCCGCGACATGGACAAGGCACTTTCCGTCATACAGTCCGCCATCGCGGATCTGCCGACAATCGTCAAGAAGGATATGTGCGAGAACTACTACGAGTCCGTGACGCACCTGATGTTCCGCATGACGGGCTGTCGCGTTGTCTCGGAGTTGCAGTCCGTGGCGGGACGCAGCGACGTGGTCGTCAGCACGAAGGACGCGGTGTTCATCTTTGCGCTGAAGATGGACAAGGGGCAGGACTTTGAGACCGTGGCGGAGGCGGCGCTGGCACAATTTGACGCGAACGGATATTCGGACCGCTTCGCCGTGAGCGGGAAACAGATGGTCAAGGTCGCCCTTGTGTTCTCCAGCGGAGGCAAGGGACTTCTGGGCTGGAAAACTGCCTGAGCCGGAAGTCCGCTCGTAACCATTCGCACGGATGTCTTGCCAAAATTACGCCCCTGCTTGCATTTTCTGCCTAAATATGGAATACTGATGAAAATTTTGTCTAGCACAGGGGGACAAATATGGCCAAGATGCATGGTTCTTATACGGCGATGATTACGCCGATGAACGGAGACGGTTCCGTTGACTTTGAGGGCTTTGCCCGGAACGTCCGTTTCCAGCTGGAGCAGGGAATCGACGGCCTCTTGCCGCTCGGAACGAGCGGAGAGACCCCGACCCTCAGCGAGGATGAGGAGGACAAGCTCCTCGACATCGTCATTCCTGCCGTCCGCGAGTGGAACAAGAAGCAGGGCAGGGACGTGAAGGTTCTTGCCGGTGCCGGCAGCAACAACACGAAGGATGCCGTCCGCTATGTCCAGCGTGCCAGGGACAAGGGGGCCGACTACGCCCTCGTCGTTACCCCCTATTACAATAAGCCGAGCGACGAAGGAATTTTCCGCCACTTCGAGGCCGTCTCCAGGGTGGGCATTCCGATCATCGTCTACAATATACAGGGGCGGACGGGCAAGAACATCAGCGTGCCTACCCTCATGCGCATAGCCGACCTGCCGAACATCGCAGGCGTCAAGGAAGCGAGCGGCAGCATCAGCCAGATGATGGAAGTCATTGAGAAGGTTGTTTCCCGCCATCCGGACTTTTCCGTCATGTCCGGCGACGACTCGCTGACCCTGCCGCTCATGGCGGCCGGCGGTGACGGCATCATCAGTGTCGTGACCAACCTGATTCCCGCCCTGATGACGGAACTGGTGCACGACTGCCTCAAGGGGGATTTTGCGGCGGCCCGCACGATTCACTACCGCCTGCAGCCTTTCTTCCGCGCGGCATTCTGCGACGGCAATCCGTCCAGCATCAAGTACGCGATGAACTACAAGGCGCAGACCTCCGGCATGGAGGGAATCAATGCGGGTGCCTGCCGCCTGCCGATCGTCGAGGCGCGGGCCGAGGCTCAGGAAATCATCAGGAACGCAATCAAGGAGTGCGGAATATGAGTGCAAAAATACCGGTAGGAGTTCTGGGTGCAACCGGCATGGTCGGCCAGCGCTATATCAAGCTGCTTGAGGACCACCCGTGGTTTGAGGTTGTCTACGTTGCGGCTTCTCCCCGGAGTGCGGGCAAGAAGTACGCCGACGCAGTGGAAAACCGCTGGCTCATCGGTGCGGATATTCCCGCTGCCGTTGCCAGTCTGACCGTTGAGGATGCGAATGACGAGAAGAAGGCGCTGGGCAAGTGCCGCTTTGTCTTTTCTGCCCTGGAAATGGGGAAGGACGAGATCAAGGCGCTGGAAGAACGCTATGCTGCCGAGGGCATCCCGGTCGTCTCCAATGCGAGCGCGAACCGCTGGACGAGCGACGTTCCCATGCTCGTTCCCGAGATAAACTACAGCCATCTGGACATCATTGAAAAGCAGCGGAAGCACCACGGCTGGGACAGGGGCTTTATCGTCGTGAAGCCCAACTGTTCGCTCCAGACCTACATGATGCCCCTGCACGCCCTGATTCAGGCGGGCTATCCGGTCAAGCGGATGATCGTGACGACCGAGCAGGCGGTGAGCGGCGCGGGCTACCCCGGTGTTCCCTCCTATGATATGATCGATAACATCGTGCCTTTCATCGGGGGCGAGGAAGAGAAGACCGAGAAGGAATGCCTGAAGATTCTGGGCCGCGTTGCCGGGGATTCGATAGAGTGCGCCTCTGCGCCGCTCGTCAGTTCAACCTGTACGAGGGTACCGGTCATCGACGGGCATACGGCAATCGTGAGCCTTGAGTTTGACCTGCCGGAAGACAGGAAGCCCCCGCTTGCGGAGATAGAGCGGGTGTGGACTTCCTACCGTTCGCTGCCGCAGGAGCTTGCCCTGCCGTCCGCACCGGAACATCCGATCGTCGTGCGCCACGAGCAGAACCGGCCCCAGCCCCGCCGTGACCGGGAGACCGAGAAGGGGATGGCATGCGTCATCGGCCGCCTGCGCGAGTGCCCGGTCTTTGACGTGAAATTCGTTGCCCTGAGCCACAACACCAAGCGCGGTGCTGCCCTGGGCGGCATCCTGAACGCCGAGCTGCTCAAGGCAAAGGGGTATTTCGACTGATTTTGCTGCGGCTTCCGGGGCTTCCTGTCCCGGGAGCGTACATTGTTTTGGGATAGATATTGTATGGATTTAGTAAAGAAGCTCGACAGCCTTGCCGTCCGCTTTGAGGAGGTGAAGGCGCTCGTCTCCGATGCCAATCTGGTCAAGGATCAGAAAAAGTACAAGGAGGTCATGCGGGAGCACCAGCACCTTTCCGACTTGATGGAGCTGTACGGTGAGTATAAACGGGTCCTCAAGGGCATTGAGGACGATACCCGGCTCATCACGGAAGAGGACGACCACGACATGAAGGAGCTGGCCCGCGAGGAGCTGAACGAGTACGAGGCCCAGAAGCCTGAACTGGAAGAAAAACTCAAGCTCCTGCTCATTCCGCCGGATCCGCTGGACGAGAAGAACATCATCCTTGAAATCCGCAGTGCGGCGGGCGGCGACGAGGCGAGCCTCTTTGTCCGCGACCTCTGGGAGATGTACATCCACCTTGCCGACCGCAAGGGCTGGAAGACGGAGACGATGGAAGCCCAGGAGACTGAGGTCGGCGGCTTCAACAAGATCGTTACGTCCATAAGCGGCAAGTTCGTCTACGGAACCCTCCGCTGGGAGAGCGGCGTGCACCGCGTGCAGCGGGTTCCGGCGACCGAAGCCCAGGGGCGGCTCCAGACTTCCACCGCCACGGTGGCAGTCCTGCCCGAGGCGGAAGAAACTGAAATAGACATCAAGCCCGAAGACGTCCGCGTGGATGTCATGCGGGCAGGCGGTCCGGGCGGCCAGTGCGTCAATACGACGGATTCTGCCGTCCGCCTGACCCACATTCCGACGGGCATTGTCGTCATCCAGCAGGATGAGAAGAGCCAGATCAAGAACAAGGCCAAGGCCTGGCGCGTGCTCCGTGCCCGCCTCTTTGACCTGGAGGAGAGCAAGAAGCAGGCTGAGCGCGCCGACACGCGCAAGAGCATGGTCGGTTCCGGGGCGCGGAGCGAGAAAATCCGTACCTACAACTTTCCCCAGGACCGCGTGACTGACCACCGCATCAACGTGACCCTGCACAACCTGCCCTCGTTCATGATGGGAAACATGGACGAGATGCTGGACGCCCTCAACGTCTACGCAAAGGAAGAGCAGCTTAAGGACGCTTCCGAGCTTGACCATTCGTGAGGCCCGGAGCTGGGGGCGGGACTTCCTGGCAAAGAGCCCGACCCCCGGGCTTGACGCTGACGTGCTGCTCATGTCCGTGACGGGCAGGGACAGGACCGACCTGCTCTTCAAGGGCGGAGAGGCGCTTGCCCCGGCGGAGGAGGCGGACTTCCGCGCCTACATACAGGCCCGCTCGACGGGGCTTCCGGTTGCCTATATTACCGGCCATAAAGAATTCTACGGCTATGACTTCCTCGTAACTCCGGACGTGCTCATTCCCAAGCCCGATACCGAGATTCTGGTCGAAAAGACCCTTGCGGCCATCCGCGAAAAGCTTTCAGCAAGACAGGAAAGGATCCTCACCCTCTGCGACATGTGCACCGGGTCCGGCTGCGTCGGCCTCAGCGTTGCACGGGCTGCCTGGGATGAAGGCCTTGTTACGCGGGAGAATGCCCTTGCCCTGACCCTCTGTGACATCAGCGGGGCAGCCCTTGAAGTCGCCCGCTCCAATGCGGACCGGCTCTGCCTGCCCGCACTGCGCGGGAAAGTGCACCTGGTCAGGACGAACCTCTTTCAGGCGGTGACGGGTTCCTTTGACATCATCACGGCAAACCCGCCCTACATTCCGGCGGGCGAGGTTGAAGGGCTGCTTGCCGACGGGCGGAACGAGCCGCGCCTTGCGCTGAACGGGGACATAGACCTCCTGGGGAACCCGACGGGGGAGGGGGACGGCCTCGGCATCATGCGGAATCTGCTGCCGCAGGCGTGCGGTCATCTTGCCCCTGCCGGGGTCCTTCTTGTGGAGGCGGGGGAGTACAATGCGGAGATGACCGAGTACCTCTTCCGGGACGCGGGGCTCCGGGATACGGGCATCGCGAAAGACCTTGCGGGGCAGCTGCGCTGTGTCTATGGCCGCAGCTAAAAAAAAGGGCGGCTGAATGCCGCCCCTGGTTACCGCAGTTTTCGCCCTACTTCTTTGCCTGCTGCTGCTGTTTTTTCTTTTCTTCTTCTTCTTCCAGGTTCGTATAGTAAGTGTCGACGGTCCGCTTCATGTCCATGATGTTTGATACGATGATGTAGCCGTCATAGATTGCTATCTTGTTTCTTGCAGAGAACTTGTTGAGTTCGTCGCGGGTCGCGGGAACGGGAAGGCCGGCAAGCAGCGCAATGTCTTCGATGGTGACGTTGATTTTCCGCTTCATGTCGTCCTCATCTTCTCCACGCGCCCCTTCGTTTTCAATGCACATGAGCATGATGTCGGCAATGCGGGCAGACAGGTCCTTGATGCAGAGAATCTGGAGGTTCCGCCGCTGCTCGAAAATCCGTTTGCAGATCAGGCGGAGCATGATCATTGCGACGGCCGGGTTGGAGATGACGACGCTGTTGAAGTTCTCCCTGGAGAACTTCAGGCAGGTGACGCTGCCCCGTGCGATTGCGGAAGTCTGCCGCACTGAATCCTGTATGATTTCCATTTCGCCGAATATTTCGCCCGGTTTGATGAGTCCGTAGCGCTTCATGACACCGTTGATGTATTTTTCTATGACGACGGCACCGGACTGTACGAAATAGAAGGATTTTGCCTTTGTCAATTCGGAAATAATGACCGTTCCGTCCGTATATTTCTTTGAAAAGCGGTTGAAAACGGGATTTGAGAACTGCTTGATGGCACGGGATTCGCTCTCGTCTGTTTCCGTCGTGATGACGGCTTCCTTCATCTCCTGTTCTGCCATGGCCGAGGCCTTGACGCGGGCGGCCCCGATGAATTCCGACACGGCATCCTTGTTTTTCGGCTCGGGAATGTCCCGGATGATTTTCTCTGCCATGTCAACTGCCGTGTAGTAGCGCTCGGAGTTGTAGTATGCCTTTGCAATCGCAAGCATGCCCTCTTCTTTTTCTCCCTTGAATTCCTCCATGCCCAGCAGGGTTTCCGTATCGTAGTGGAGGGAGCGGAGGGTCTTGGAGAAGTTGATCATCATCTTCTCCATCAGTTCCTTGTTGGGGGATATATTCTTTTCAAATTCCTGTACGGTTATCATGACGACGAGGCAGTCGGACAGTGCGCGTGCCGTATCGGTGCGGGGCTTGTGGACCAGGGCGTTCTTGACGCCGAAGAATTCCCCCTGCTTGACCATCTCGGTGACTGCCATCTTGGTCCTGATGTCCACGGCTTTCAGTTCAACGCTGCCGGACTGAAGGATAAAGATGCGTTCATCCTTGTCGCCTGTAAAGAAAATGATGTTACCAGATTTGTAAGCCATCTGCTTTGGCATGCTAAAACTCCTTTATCTCCACATTCTATCACAATGATACGGTTTGTGCTATGTTTTTTTTTCTTTATTTCTGCTTTTTTCAGTTTTTTTTCAATATATACAATTATATGTCCATAATGTCCATAGAGGTGCAATTCCCTTTTTTTGCAATGTATGCTACATTCACGGATAGCTATGCTTGATTTACATGCACATTCGACGGCGTCCGACGGCTGCTATTCCCCCGCTGATCTTGTCAGGAAGGCGGCAGCGGCGGGCCTTTCCGTCCTGGCCCTGACCGATCATGATACCTGCGGCGGCCTGCTGGAGGCCCAGGAGGAGGCACTCAGGCAGGGAATTACCTTTGTTCCCGGTATTGAGATAAACATAAGCTGGCCGACAGGGGAATTTCATCTGCTCGGGCTTGCCTTGAAGACCCTTTCGCCCTCCCTGCGGGACATCATTGCCTTTCTGGAGGAGGGCCGTGCCCGGCGGAATGAGGCGATGGTGGAAAAGCTCCGTGAAAACGGGGTCGAAATCAGCATTGAGGAGCTGCGGAACGCTTTTGACACGAACGAGCTTGGCAGGCCCCATTTTGCCGCCATGCTGGTACAGAAGGGCTATGTCAAGACGAGGCAGCTGGCCTTTGACAGGTATTTTGCAAAGGGACGTCCCTGCTTTGTCGACAAGGCGGGGGCCGACCTGTCTGCGGCAGTGGCGGCGATACGGGACTCGGGCGGCATCCCCGTTCAGGCCCATCCCCTGTCGATGTTCGTCTCGTGGGGGAAAATTCCCGACAAGATTGCCGAAGTGCAGGCTGCCGGGGTCATGGGACTGGAGGCCTGGCATCCCGGGGCGCGGATTTCCGAGGCGGAACGCCTTGAAGAGCTTGCCCACAGCCGGGGCATGCTGGTGACCGGCGGAAGCGACTTTCACGGCGAAAAGGTCCGGTCTGACCGCAGGCTGGGCTTTTCTTCGGGCGGACTCAAGCTGAAGGATGCTTTCTTTTCTGAGGAACTGCTGCCGCGGGTGAAGGAGCTTCGGGGCAGTGAGGATTTGACGTTCCGGCCCTAGCGGTCGGGCGCTGCCGGGTACCGCGGCCCTGCTGCCGGAGGCCTGCGGAGCGGAAGGGGCGGCGGGCCAAAAAAATGCGTTTCCTCCGGTGTCCGCCCTTGACTTTTTATGCAAAAAACTGCTAAAGTATAGAGCATTTATGCGTTCTTAGGCTCATGACAGACCCGCTACCTGGCAAGAGCAAATATGTTTTTTCAGAGGTTAAAGATGTACGCTATCGTTGAATACAACGGCAACCAGTACAAGGTAGAGAAGGATGCAGTCCTCACGTTCGCAAAGATTAACGATGTAAAAGAGGGCGATACGATTACGATTGACAAGGTGCTCCTTGTCAGCGACGGAGATAAGGTTTCTGTCGGTACTCCCTATGTTGCGGGTGCCAAGGTGACGGTTGAGGTCGGAAATACCTTCCGCGACAAGAAGATCCTTGTCCTCAAGTATAAGTCAAAGAAGGACTATCATCGCCTGCACGGACACCGTGATTCATTCACGGATGTCAAGGTAAAGGATATCACGGTCGCGTAACCGGCGTCTATGACGCAGGTTGTCCTGACCTGTTCTGCTGACGGCTGCCTGAAGGAAGTCAGCGCCCGGGGACACGCAGGGTTCGGAGCGAAGGGACGGGACATCGTGTGTGCGGCGGAAAGTTTTCTGCTGCGGACGGCGATGGCAGTTCTGGAGTCGGGTACCGGCGGTCTTGTCCTTGCAAAGGATGCGTCACGGCGCGGAGAGCTGTTTTTCCGGGTCGTTGAACGGGGAAACGTCAGTGCTGACCGCCTGCGGTGCGTGGCGGACTTTATACGAGATGGGATGCAGAGCCTGTCCGAAGAGTATCCTGAGTGTGTCTGTTTTCGGGAACTTGGGGAATCAGAGGATGCAGGGTCTGGCGATTGAACTGGTAATTGGAACGGTAACGGAGGAATAATATGGGACGTAGTAAAGGTGGAAGCGGTGCAAAGAACGGCCGCGATTCAAACCCGAAGCATTTGGGTGTCAAGGTGTACGGTGGCCAGCTGATTACGGCGGGTTCTATCATAGTGAAGCAGCGCGGAACGCCGATTCATCCCGGCGACAACGTGAAGAGGGCTGGCGATGACAGCCTTTTTGCAACGGTGGACGGTAAGGTTGTCTTCGGTGAGCGGAGGAACCGCAAGGTTGTCTCTGTGGAGCCGCAGGCCGTTGAGGCTGTCTACATCGGCAGGAGTGAGCCGAAGCTCGTTCCTGCAAAGGCATAGCCTGCAAGAACTGTGATTTTGACTGCCCGGTCTGGTTTTTCCACGCCGGGCATTTTTTTTAGCTTTCTGTCTGATTTTGCCATATCATTCTGCCATGTAAGGAGGGATATAAGTATGACTGATTTTGCAGACGAGGCCGTGATAACCGTCTTTTCAGGAAAGGGCGGGAACGGCTGCATCTCTTTCCGCCGGGAGAAGTATATCCCCAACGGCGGTCCCAACGGCGGAGACGGGGGGCGGGGAGGCGATGTTGTCTTTACGGTCCGCCGCAACCTGCGGACCCTTGCCCACCTGCGCTTTCATCCGATCTTCAAGGCGAAGAACGGTCAGGACGGGATGGGCTGGAACAAGTACGGGAAGGACGGCGAGGATGTCGTTATACCCGTACCGCCGGGAACAATCCTGCGCGATGCGGAATCCGGCGAGATTATCCGCGATTTTAAGGACGATGACGAGGGAACGAGCCTGGTCCTCCTGCATGGCGGCAAGGGGGGCTGGGGAAACGTGCACTTCAAGAGCAGCACGAACCAGGCCCCGCGCTACGCCCACAAGGGAACTCCCGGCGAGGAAAAGAAACTGCGGGTGGAACTGTCGATTATGGCAGACATCGGTCTGGTCGGCTTTCCGAATGCGGGAAAGTCGAGCCTGCTTGATTATTTTACGAACGCCCGCCCGAAGATTGCACCCTATCCCTTTACAACGAAGGTTCCGAATCTCGGCGTGCTGCACGTTGATGAAAACAACGATATCATCATTGCCGACATTCCGGGAATCATCGAAGGGGCATCCGAGGGTGCAGGACTTGGGATCCGCTTCCTCAAGCACATTTCCCGCACGGCCGGCCTGCTGTTCATGATAGACTGCTCTGACGAAAGCTGCCTCGGTTCGTATGCAGCCCTCGTGAAGGAGCTGTCCAATTACGGCGGGGGACTGGCGGACAAGCCCCGGATTGTCCTGTGCAACAAGATTGATCTGGAGGGGGCGCCCGAGCGTGCCGAGCAGGTGAAGGCAGAAATCCTTGCGTCAGGCGAGGACGTGAACGTGATTCCCGTCTCCGTCATGGCACGGACAAACATGGGGGCGGCAAAAAAGGCTGTCATTGAGCTGGTGGAAAAGATGGAGCGGACGCATGCACCGGGCAGGAATCATGCGGGGGATTCTGCGGACGGCGGGGAGAAGCACAGTTCCTTCCTGGAAAGCCGGTCCGTGGATGAGAGCATGGAAGTGCAGTATCCCGGCATGGAGCAGCAGGTGTCCGGTGCAGGCATGCAGCCTCAGGGCGCACGGCCCGGACAGGAGGGCTGATGAAGCTGGCGGTTCTTGGAGGCAGTTTTAACCCGATTCACATCGGGCATCTTGCCCTTGCAGATGAAGTCTGCTCGGTGCTGGGCTATGACCGCGTGCTTTTCATTCCGACCTTTCAGGCCCCCCACAAGGAGGCGCGGGATGCCGTTCGGGCGGAGGCCCGGCTGGAGATGGTGCGTCTGGCCTGTGAAGGAGACGAGCGTTTTGAAGCGGAATCCTGCGAGATAGACCGGGGCGGCGTCTCCTACACCTGGGATACGATTGCCTTTCTGGAAGAAAAGCATGCCGCTGTGCTGGAAGGTAAGATTGGCCTCATACTGGGAGACGACCTTCTGCCGGGCTTTCATCTCTGGAAGCATGCGGAAGCTCTTGCCCGGAGGTGCCGGCTCATCCTTGCCCGGCGGCCGGTGACCATTGAGGCTGGTGCCCATGCGAATAAAGCGCACGGAGCGTATGCAAGGGCGGATCTGGCTTCGAACCCGGACTATGACTGGTCTGCCGACCCTCTCTTTGCGGATGCGGTACGGCTTTCCAACGCTGCCATTCCCTTGAGTTCCACCGACATCAGGACGCGGGCAGGAGAGGGGCGGGGGTTCAAGTATCTTGTTCCTGCCCCTGTTTTCCGTTATATTAAAGCTGAAAGGCTGTATACGCATGGAAGTGACGAAGGATCTGATTGACAGGGTAAGCGCGGTCGCCCGGGCTGCGGAAAAAAAGGAGCGCTGGGAGCACAGCCAGCGGGTTGCTGCGACTGCCGAGCTGATGTGCAATATGTTCGGCGTTGATCCGGCAAAGGGCTATCTTGCCGGCATTGCGCACGACATGTGCAAGGATTTAGGCGATGAGGAGCTGCTGGCGCTTGCGGGCCGGGACCAGCAGCCGATTTCCGTCGTTGAGCGGAAGAAGCCTTCCCTGCTGCACGGCAGGGCTGCCGCGATGAAGCTGATGCACGACTTCGGTGTTGACGATATGGATATCATTCAGGCTGTCTCCCGCCATACGCTGGGAGGCGCAAGCCTGTGTCCCCTTGCAAAGATTGTCTATGTGGCGGACAAGATTGAACCGGGCCGTCCGCAGTCGACGCAGGAATACCGCGACAAGCTCTTTTCCAAGAGCCTTGATGCCCTGACCCTGTCGGTTCTTGAGGAAAACATGCGCTACCTTGAGTCCAAGGGCAAGAAGGTTGCCGATGTGAGTTACCGCTTTCACGAGAGCCTCAGGCGGGATGTGGCACGTGCAGCCCAGATAGCGATTGAACTGACGGGGGGCGGCGAGGGATGAACCTGAGCAGGGAACAGAAGAGTGCCGCCTTTATCCTGTTCATCGTGCTGGTGGTTGCGGTTGTCGTAGTCAAGATTGCGCTGTCCCTGGTCAGGGATCCCGTTGCCGAGAACCTGAAAAAGGATCAGGTCGTGAAGGTGCTCTTTGTCATACGGGATGATGCGGGAAGCGCCCTTTGTTCCGATGTGTTCCTGTTTTATCCAGATTCCAAGAAGGGGGCCGTCATTGATGTTCCCGGTAATACGGGAGCAATCTGGGGCAGTCTGGGCCGCGTAGACCGGATCGATACCATCTACCGTGAACGGGGAATGCAGACCTACCTCGGTGAGATAGAAGACCTGCTGGGCCTGGAGATTCCCTTTTCAATCAGCATCGGGGAAACTGCTTTTGGCCGTATGGTTGACTTTCTCGGCGGCCTGTCGGTATTCATCCAGGCGCCGGTTGATAAGGATGACGGACATGGCGAACGCTGGCTCCTGCCGAGCGGCGCCGTCAATCTGGACGGGGAAAAGCTGCGGGACTACATGGAGTACCTGCTGGACTATGAAGACGAGGCTGCCCGTGATGAGCGCCGCCTGTCTGCATTTACGGCGTTCCTGCTTGCATTGAAGAACAGGCGTTCAGATGTGCTCGAAAAGGATACCTTTCCCTACTACGCAGCCTGCATGGAGAGCAACGTTGACGCCGACGGCCTGTATGAGCTGCTGAACGTCATAACCGATTTTGATTCGAATTACCTGACGACGCAGTCAATTCTGGGAAGCGAACGTCTCGTGGACGGGCAGAAGCTGATTTTTCCCTTCCTGAACGGGCAGCTGGTCAAGGATGTCGTCAAGCAGAAGCTCAGGATGCTGATTGCGCGGGATTCCCAGGATAGCCGGCGGGTTTACGTTATCGAGGTTCTGAACGGAACCTACCAGCAGGGGCTTGCCCGGAATGCTTCCATCCTGCTTGATAATGCGGGCTACAATATCCTGCAGGTCGGTAATGCGGACCGGATGGACTATGAACATACGGTCATCATAAATCATATCGGCAATGAGGAGGCTGCGAAGGCGCTCGGTGACTTCATCAGCTGCTATAACATCATCACCGAGGAAATTGACCTCGATGACGAGGGGGATGAAGATGTTGATTTTACCCTCGTTCTGGGGAATGACTGGGACGGACGCTATGTCCGCGGAGGTTTCGGCAAGGAAGAGGCCGAAGCGAATGAATAGAGCGGTTCGGAAACTGACTCGGAGTCCGGACGGGATACATACGCAGTTTTAGGAGGATTTCGATGGAAAATACGGAAAAAACGGAAAAGACGACGGAACAGATGGCGCTGGAACTGGCGCAGCTGATGGAAGACGGGAAGGGACAGGATGTGTGCGTCCTTGACATATCGGCATTGAACAGCTGGACGGACTACTTTGTCATCGTCACGGTGACGAGCGGGGCGCAGGCTGAGGGTCTGTACAAGTATGTAAAGGATTATAACAGGGAGAATGGACTTGAGTTCCACCAGACGTCACATAAGTCTCCCCAGGGGAGCGAATGGATGCTGCTGGATGTCGGCTCGATTGTCATTCATCTGATGACAAAAGAAGCCAGAGACTTTTACGAACTCGAAAAGCTCTGGCATGCCGGAAGGAAATTAAAATAGGAGTCCGCCGGGCGGACCGCGGCGGCTTTGTGCTAGATAAGGTCGTCGAGGTCTGCCGGGTCTGAGTCCTCTTCTATCTCTTCATCGTCGTTGTACAGCTCGTCATCATCGAAGCTGCGCTTGCGGTTGTCGTAACCGTCTTCTATTTCCTGATCATCAAAGGGCTCGTCGTAGGGGTCGTCATCATCGCCGAATGCATCATCGTAGGACTCTTCCATGCCTTCATCGTCATCGAAGTCATCATAGTCGTCCTCATCGTCGTAGTTGCTTTCCCCGTCATAATCATCATCGTCATAGGAAAATCCGGTAAGCGAAGAGAATTCCAGAAAATCGTCAGCATTCGCCATTGTGACAGCTCCTTAAAACAATCAGCTTTCCCAAACTAATCCCAGCCCGTCCTTCCACTGTAAAGGACATACAGGCTTTTGTCAATTGCTTTTTTGATGAATTTGTTTTCAAAATTCGGGCTTTGTGCATTGACTAAAGCTATATTTTACAATAGTATAAATGTCCATACTGTGCGTAGTCCCGAAAGGGGGCATCGGACGTCGCCCGGCGCTGTCGGACAACACTGAAAGACCCTGAGGAAACTGCCGTGCAGTTCATTTTTCTGTATTCTATTATGGAGGAAAAAGGAAGTGGTAAAGATCAGACTTAAGAGGTTTGGTACGAAGGCCCGTCCCGACTATCGTATCGTTGTTCTGGATGCCCGCAAGCCGCGCGACGGAGCGACGATTGAGGAGATCGGCCAGTACCATCCGATCGCAGCGGAGGGCAGGCAGACGAGCTTTAACGAAGAGCGCGCTAAGTATTGGCTCAGCGTTGGTGCTCAGCCGACGGCGATTGTCAAGAAAATCTTCAATGCAAACGGCTTGTCAGTGAAGGGACAGAAGATCGCCAAGTAAATTGCGGGGAGCTAAGAGGGAATGGAAAAAGACCTGATTGAATACATAGCGAAATCATTGGTCGATGATCCCGCCTCTGTCTCTGTAACGGAAACCGAAGGCGATCGTGGCCCTGTGCTGCAGTTAAGCGTTGCCCAAGGTGATATTGGCAAGGTTATTGGCAAGTACGGTCGTATTGCAAAGGCTCTGCGCACTGTTTTGAGCGCCTATTCCAGCAAGGATGGAAAGCGCTGCAGCCTTGAAATTCTGGACTGATGACAGAGCAGTTTGTAGTTGGTATTGTCCGGGGTACGCATGGTATAACGGGCGAGTTCAAAGTCGAAAGCACTTCCGGCGAGTACGGGCATTTTGCCGGTATGGAGGAAGTGACGCTTACAGACGGAACGGAGCGTACGCTCTTTAAGGTGGAATATGTTCACCCTGCCTCCGGGACGCTGTATATGAAACTCGTGGGAATAAGTGGGCCTGAGGAAGCTGCAAGATACAAGGGCTTTCAAATCGTAGTTCCCCGAAAATTTGCGCATCCGTTGCAGGCGGATGAGTGGTACATAGAGGACCTGAAGGGGTGCTCTGTGCTGTACGGTGAAACGTACGAAAACGGGGCGGCAGACGATGCCGTCGGGACTGTCACAGACGTAAAGGAAGGCGGATCAGGCTATCTCGTTGAGATTTCGCTGTCCGAGGCCTGCACCCTGCTGCGTGACGACGTCAAGTTCGGGAAGGACGGAAAGGTCCGGACCGTATATGTGCCTTTTCGGAATGAGTTTATAGGCGATGTTGACGTTGAAGGCAGGAAAATGCGGCTGATGCACCTCTGGATTCTGGAGTAGCTCCATGAAATTTACTGTGCTGACCTTGTTTCCCGAGATTCCGCGCGCTTTTTTTGAAGCTTCGATCATGGCGAAGGCGGTTGAACGGGGAATTATTGCCTACGATTTGGTGAATATCAGGGATTTTGCCTTCGATAGACACAAGACATGTGACGACGCTCCGTATGGCGGAGGGGCAGGGCAGCTGCTGTTGCCGGAACCCCTCGGAAGGGCGCTTGACAGCGTTGAGGCTTACAAACGGACAAAGCACGTCGTGTACGTGACGCCCGGAGGAAGGCCCTTTACGCAGGAAAAGGCCCTCGAGTTCAGCCGGATGGACGAACTTGTTCTGATCTGCGGGAGATACGAAGGTATTGACCAGCGGATTATAGATTACTACGTCGATGAGGAAATCTCCATTGGAGATTACGTCATGTCGAGCGGAGAGCTGGCGGCGGCTGTCATAGTCGATGCCGTGTACCGCCTGGTTGACGGTGTCATCACGGAAGAATCTCTGGACGAGGAAAGTTTTTCTGGCGGCCTTCTGGAATATCCCCAGTATACGAGGCCAAGCGTATACAAGGGCATGGAAGTCCCCGAGGTTTTGACGGGCGGCAACCACGAGGAAATCCGGAAGTGGCGGCTTCGCAAGAGCCTTCAGAAAACCCTGATGAACAGGCCGGACCTGATTGCCAGGGCGAGGATGAACGGTACTCTTGACGGGGAAGCAGAAAAGATGATCGGAGAGCTTGCGGATCATATAAGCTATAAAAATGACCGCAGGCAGGGCAGGATGCTGAGGGCCAGACAGGAGCGGCTGAAACGGGCTGCTTCCGCTGAAAGGCAGGATGCTGAAGGCCGGGAAAAGGAGAATTAGAATGGATTTGATTCAGACTATTGGTGAGCAGCAGAAGAAGGCCGACGCTGAGAACTTCCGCGTCGGAGATACTGTAAAGGTTCACTTTGAGATTATTGAAGGCAAGACGAAGAGGATTCAGATGTATGAGGGTCTCGTCATCTGCATCAAGAATGCGGGAATCGGCCGCACCTTCACCGTCCGCAAGGTCAGCTATGGTGTCGGCGTTGAGCGCGTATTCCCGGTGCACAGCCCGCGCGTCGTCCGCGTTGAGGTCGTGCGTCCCGGAAAGGTCCGCCGTGCCAAGCTCTACTACATCCGTGACAAGGTCGGTAAGGATGCGAAGATTAAGGAGCGCCTCGGTGCAAAGGCTGCAAGGGAAGTGCGTGAGGGCAATGCCGCAGCACTTGCCGCCGCTGCCAAGCGCGAGGAAGCCCTGAAGGCTGAGATTAAGGAAGAAACCGCAGCCGAGGCAGCTGCCAACAAGAACGCAAAGAAGAAGAAGTAATCAGCCTTTCTGCTGAAATTCCGCCCCGGGAGCAGGTCTTCCGGGGTTTTTTTATGCCATTCCCGGGGCATTTTTATGCCATTTCTGGGGCGTTTTTATCCCCCGCGAGCTCTTTTCTGCCGCAGAAAAGGGCTTTTTGTTTCTGACTCCTCCTTTTCTTCTTATATTATTTTGTTCTGTTACCGATATATGAAGAAGATAAATTTCTTTCATACATGCAGGCCCGGGGTGGGACTTCACGGTACGGGAAAACGGAGGACGAAAGATGTCAGGAACATTTGCTGGTATAGAGATTGGAAAGCGCAGCCTTATGGCGCACAATGTGCAGATTCAGACTGCCGGCCACAATATTTCAAATGCCGATACCGAAGGCTACAGCCGTCAGCGCGTGACGGTTGCCGCCATGGATCCGCTGGACCGTCCTGATCTTGAGCGTGCTGAGCTTCCCGGCCAGCTGGGGCAGGGTACGGTCGTACAGTCCGTGACCCGCGTCCGCGATGAACTGCTGGATAACCGTATTTTTGCCCAGACGAATCTGGAGAGCTACTGGAACACCCGCGATACCTATTACTCGATGATCGAGCAGATATACAATGAGCCCGATGAAGTTTCTGTCCGCACGAACATGGATAAGTTCTGGCAGGCCTGGCAGGAGCTGTCGACTGATCCGGGAAGTGATGCCTGCCGTCAGGCGGTCGTTACCCGTGCCGAAAACCTGACGAATTCGATTCAGCAGAACAATAAATCCCTCCTTGCAATTCAGCAGCAGGTCAATGGCGATATCGAAGCGTCCGTAAAGCAGGTCAACGATATTACGCGGCAGCTTGCAGACGTGAACAAAGAAATTGTCCGCGTTATGGGCATGGGCGACAACCCGAATGACCTGATGGACCGCCGTGACCTGCTCGTAGAACGGCTCGGCAACCTGATAAACGTTACGGTCGTCCGTTCGGATCCCGATGAATTCATCGTCCATACGGATGGGCAGATGATAGTGCAGGGCGGTCTTGCCCGCCAGATTGACGAAGTGACGGACATGGACAACTCCGGCTATACCAAGCTCATCTGGCACGATACCCAGTTTGACGCTTCGTTCAGGGGCGGATCGCTCGGTGCCCTCGTCGAACTCCGCGACAAGGATTTGCGGAGTGAGCTGCAGTCGCTCGATACAATGACGCAGAACTTTGCGGACCTCGTGAACGATGTACACCGCAATGCAATCGGCAAGAACAACGTAACGGGGCTGGACTTCTTTACGGAACATCCCTTCGTTGAAAATACGAACGGCAACTATGACCGCGACGGCGACGGAGCGGTGGATTCTTCCTATATATTCCGCATGACGGGTACCAATGCCCTGCGGCCCCAGGAACAGATCGGCCTTGCCGGTACGATGACCTTCAGCGGGACGAGCGGCAACATCACGGTGACCTACTATCCGACGGACACCGTTGAGGATGTCGTGAACCGCATCAACGACAGCAACGGAGAAGTGAAGGCATATCTGGACCGGAATTCGAACCTTGTCCTGAAGGCGACGACGGCCCAGCAGATCGGAAACCCCGACTTTGTCATCCGTCATGTTGAGGATTCCGGAATGTTCCTGACCGGCTATTCCGGCATTCTTGCCGGCAGCGGTGAGGCCGGTGCCTACGACTGGGCACAGCCGGATGCGGTGAATTCCCTTGCGGGTGCACAGTTTGCCGTAACCCCGATCATGCATCCTTCCGGCTATGTTGTCGTGAACCCGGCGATTGCTTCTGACGTGCAGTCCGTCGCCGCCGCCTTTGCGAACAATCAGGGCCGGGCCGAGACCGATGACGGCCGGGCTGCCGTCGAAATTGCGGCAATCCGTAACAGCAAGATGATGGTTGGCGGTGACCGTACCTTCGACGACTACTTTGCCGAGACGGTAACGAGGATAGGACTGAAGGGTGAGCAGGCGGAGAACATGCTTGCGAGCCAGAAGGCCATCATGAATGACCTGCGGGATTTGCGTGACAGCATTTCCGGCGTCAATGTCGATGAAGAGCTTGCCGACATCATCAAGTTCCAGTACGGCTATCAGGCGGCGGCGAAGTTCATCAGTGTACAGGATCAGCTGCTGAACACCCTGATCAACCGGATCGGCGTGTGAGACGCGGACGAGAAAGGCTAGAACACAAGGATAAGGAGTAAAAGGATATGGCTACAGGCAGAATCAGTTCTCAGATGAACAACACTGATACGCAGTATTACCTCAGGAAGCAGGAAGTCAAGCAGAACCGTTTGAACAATCAGGTCGGAAGCCAGAGCCGGATCGGTTCCCTTCGTGATGATCCGATCGCAGTCGGCCATCTGGTCCGCTACCAGTCCTACCTGTCCCGCGTGAATCAGTTTGAGAAAAATGCCCAGACCCTTGCCGACAATTTTAAGATTACCGAGGGATACGTCAACTCGAACCTGCAGATCATGCAGCGGGTCCGTGAGCTTGCGGTGAACGGGGCAAACGGAACGAACAGCAAGGAAGACCTCAAGAACATGGCGACTGAGGTCAATGAGCTGCTCAAGGAAATGATTCAGAATGCGAATGCCGTCGGACCGGAGGGCGACAGCCTTTTTGCCGGCACCCGGAGCAAGACACAGGCATTTGACGTGCTGCTGGGAAATGTTCCCGGTGCAAGCGAGCCCCTCATCAAGGAAGTCAAGTATCAGGGAAACATCGCGCTTAACTCGGTTGAAGTGGACGAAAACCAGTACATGAAGGTTGACAACAGCGGTAACCGCATCTTCTGGGCGGAACCGCAGCGCGTAATGGGCAGGCGTGACTTGACCGGCTGGACGAGCAAGGCTGACAGCGTCATCAACGTGGACGGCGTGGAGATTGCGATAAACCGGGGCGACAACATCTATTCGCTTGCTGCAAAGATAAATGACAGCGGTGCGGCGGTCAAGGCGAGGATTGACCCCGTTACCAATGGCCTGGACCTTGAGACGACTGACTCCCACCAGCTGTGGCTGGAAGACAAGAACGGCACGGTTCTGGAGGATATCGGCTTCATCAAGGACAAGTCCCAGCTGCCGCCCTATAACCTTGCGACGAACGTTGTCTCTTCCGGCGGATCTGTCTTTGACACGGTGATTGCCCTGCGTGATGCAATGTATGCCGCAGATCAGGAGTCCATCGGCGGCCGGGTTCTCGGTTCGATTGATGAAGGCATTTCCAACATGACGACCCGCCTTGCAAAGACGGGTAGCGACTACGAGCGGGCCGAAAACAACATCACCCGGTCCCAGACCAATACCCTCAATGTAACCGCCCTCGTCAGCAGGGAAGGTGATATTGACCTTACGAAGACGATAACCGATATGAAGATGCTTGAGCTGGTGAATCAGGCTACCTTGAGCAATGCAGGAAAGATGTATTCCACGACGCTGCTCGACTATATCCGCTGATTCTGTGTTCTTGACTAGGTGGCATGATGTTAGTTGAAACAAAGACAATGGGGAAAATGGAGGTTTCCGAAGGGCAGCTGATAAAGCTCCCGTCGGGCCTGTTCGGTTTTGCCGATTACCATGATTTTGCCCTGATAGACTGCCATATCAAGCCCTTGATATGGATGCAGTCACTCGATGAGAAGGACCTTGCCTTTCTCCTGCTGGATCCCTTCATCGTCAGCCCGGACTATGAGGCGGATATCGATGATGAGGAGCTTGCCAAAATAGGCATAGAGGATCCCGCTGACGTACTGCTTCTTTCCATCATTACGATTCCGAACGACGGGTCTCCGGTGACGGCAAACCTGCGCGGACCGCTGGTGATCAACAAGAAAGCCCGTATCGGGATGCAGGTCATCCTTGATGACAAGAAGTGGCCCATCAAGTTCGATGTTGCGGGTGCCTTGGCAGCAGGGGAGGGGGCATAATGCTTATCCTTTCGCGCAAGGTCGATGAGAAAATAAAAATAGGCACTGACATTACCCTGACAATCATCGAGGTCAAGGGGGATCAGGTAAAAGTCGGAGTCGAAGCTCCCAAGAACGTCAAGGTGTTCCGTCAGGAAGTCTTTGAGGAGATTCAACGGGAGAACAAGGATGCTGCTTCTGCCGCTCCTATTTCGGAAGAAGGGCTTTCTGCCCTGTTCAAGAAGGCGGGCCGGAGTTCCCGCCTGTAAGCGGCCGGCTGGTTTCCGGTCAATCAGGAATCTGCCTGTATATAAAAAGGGCCTGTCTGCTGACAGGCCCTTTTTGTTGCTTCGGTCAGGGATAATCCCGGCCAGAAGTGTCCCGTCCAGGATAATCCCGGCCGGGCTGTGGATGCTGATCAGCGCTCTGCCGTTGACAGGACGGAGTACTGGGGTGTCGTGATGAGTTCGGTCGCGACGGCGCCCGGCTTTACGCCGTTCCACTTTTCAAGCTCACGCATCTTTTCCTCGTGTGCCCAGGTTTCCCGCTGGATGGCAAGGGTTGCCTGAATGGCGGCGTTCTTGGTCCGCATCGCCTCAGCTTCTGCCTCTGCGGCAACCTTGACGGCCTCGGCGTTCAGCCGTTCCGCTTCAAGCTTTGCCTGAGCCTCGACGACCTGCTTCTGGCTGTTCTGGTTTGCAATGGCAAGTTCCTGCTCGGCAATCTTGACCTGCTGGGCGGTTTCCATCGTCTGCTGGACGCGCTGGTTGTAGGAATCCGGCCAGTCCCAGTTGTCCAGCGTCAGCTGGGTTATGTCAACCGGGGTGTCGTTGTCGGAAAGTGTCTTTTCCATGTCCGCTTTCACCAGCTTGATGATCTCCGTCGTATTGGGGACCAGCTCACTGATGGAATACTTTCCGATCGTTGCCTTGACCGAATTGATGAAGGCGTTCTGCACCAGGCGGTCAACGTCGCCCGCGTGGTAACGCTTGACGATGTCGAGCATGCGGCTCTCGTCATATTTGTAGTTGACGATGGAGGTGACGCCGATTTCCTGCAGGTCCTTGGAGACCGCTGCGTCCGATCCGACGGCGATGAATATCTTTATTTCCTTGGGACTGATGGAAAGACGGGTTACCGTCTGTCCGATGGGGGATTTCATGTGGAAGCCGGGCTGCATGACTTCTTTCGCTTCACCCCAGGTAGAGAGGACACCCCGTTCGTTTGAGCTTATCGTGTAGGCTGTCCCGTTTACCAGGGCAATGGCGATGATGACCACCACAACCAGTGCTATCCATTTTCCAAATTTTTTCATGTCTTTCTCCTGTTCTTCTGTATTGGAATCGTTGGATACAGCAAAACATACGGGAAAAAAGCGTTTTCGTCTATAAGGAGAAGACAGAAAATGCTTTATTTTTTCTCGTATTTGTGCTATCGTTCCCCATCATGCCCATTGAAAAGAGATTCGACTCACTGATACTCGATATTGACGGGACCATCTGGAATACGACGGACATCGTTGCCGGAGCCTGGAATCAGGCCATAGTGCGGTCTGGCTTTCAGGCGCCGCCGGTCAACGGGAAGCTCCTTCAGAAGGAGTTCGGAAAAACGATGGATGTCATAGCCCGTGACCTGTGGCCGGAACTTACGGGCGGGCAGCAGGGGCAGCTGATGCGGCTGTGCTGCGAGGAGGAGCAGAAGGCTCTCAGGGCGAACGAGGCTGACATAACGTATCCCGGGGTCAGGGACTGCGTACGCAGCCTGTCGGGGCGGATTCCGGTCTTCGTTGTCAGCAACTGCCAGGACGGCTACATCGAGCTTACCCTGTCCAAGACGGGGCTTGCGGACTGCGTGAAGGACTATGAGTGCTTCGGCAGGACGGGGAAGGGCAAGGCTGACAACCTCCGGGATCTCATACGGCGGAATTCCCTTGCTGCCCCGGTCTACGTCGGGGATACGCAGGGTGATGCCGATGCCTGCGCAGAGGCGGGCGTTCCCTTCATCTGGGCGGCATACGGATTCGGAAGGGCCGGCTCATATACGGCAAAAATAGAAAGTTTCCCCGAACTGACGGGATTTTTTGAATAGTTTTTTTCGAATAGGAGGGGTACATGCTGTATATTTTCGACATGGGAGGGGTCGTCACGAACGATGCGTATATCCGGCCCCGGATCTGCTCGGTGCTTGGGATAAGCGAGGCCGACTACAGGCGCTACTGCGGACAGGGCGGCAGGAAGGAGGATGACCTGCTCGCACTCGCCGGGGACGGGCTTTTGGACGCGAAGGGATTCTGGAAGGAATTCTCCCGGCGGTCCGGGATAGAGGTCAAGACCGACTGGCTGCACTGGATATTCCATCCGTCCGTCAATGAAGAGATCCGGGCTCTCGTGGGGAAGCTCCGGTCTCAGGGGAACCGTGTCGTCTGCGGTACCAACACCATAGAAAGCCACTACCGGAATCATGTGGAAAACGGGGACTACGCCCTGTTTGACCAGACCTATGCCTCCTGCCTGATGGGAGTCTCCAAGCCTGACCCGGATTTCTGGCGGATCATCCTGACGGCGGAAGACGTGGACGCGAAGGATGCCGTGTTTATCGATGACCGGCAGGAGAACGTCGATGCAGCTGCCGGCCTGGGAATCCGTGCCATCCGCTTCCGTTCGGCCTCCGAGCTCGTGCAGGAACTTGCGGCAGGGGCATGAGCGCCTGTCCCGGACAGGACTCGGACGACTTCCGGGCCTGTATCGGCATTTTTCTGAAAAAAATAAGGAAAACCGGAAAAAAAACTGTACAAAATCTGAAAATGTGATATACTGCTTCTTATCGGAGAAAGGTAACTCTTTGTACAGGAGATGAAGATGAAGAAGCTTTTGGCTTTGTGTGCCGTTGCGCTTATTGGCGTTGTCGGTGCTTTTGCGTTTGATTTCCCCTCTGTGTTCAGCGGAACGTGGGTTGATGAGACGTATGATGCGGACTGGACTTTCAAGACAAACAATACGATTGTCCTTTCCTATCACAGCACGGGAGAGGTCATCTTTACGTTCGATGAGAGCAACATGAAGAATGTCCGCACATCCCTTGATACCGGTTCCAGTATCGGCGATCAGTCCGTTGTGCTCCAGTTCCGCTGCGATGAGACCCACCGCAATTATAAGTTCGTCTGCCCTGCGCAGCCGAAGCCGCCGCTGGAGATTGAGTTCGCTCCTGACTGGACGAAGTCCCTTTACCGCTCAAAATTCCCCTGGGTAAAGGCGGGCGCTAACTAAGCTTCCCTGAAAAGGGGCTTTTTTAAGGGCATCGGGCATTTGTTCCGGTGCCTTTTTTTGTGCATTCCGAAAAAAGAGAAACTGCGACGGAGGTTGTATGTATTCAAAGAACGATGCCGCTCCCCGCCCGCCGATGGGCTGGAATTCCTACGACTATTACAATACGATGGTCAATGAAGCGCAGGTAAAGGCAAATGCCGACTATATGGCGGCAAACCTGAAGGAATTCGGCTGGGAATATGTTGTCATCGATATCCAGTGGTCTGATCCTGATGCAGGGCGTCTGAATCCTGACGTCCAGTATATTCCGTTCAGCCATTTCTGTCTGGATTCGTATTCCCGGCAGATTCCGGCGCCGAACCGTTTTCCGTCGTCCAAGGACGGGAAGGGCTTTAAGCCGCTTGCCGACTATATCCACGGGCTGGGGCTTAAATTCGGTATCCACATCATGCGGGGCATTCCCCGCCGGGCCGCCCATGAGCACATGCGGCTGCTGGGAACAGACGTGACTGCCGACATGATTGCGAACCCATTCAGCATAAGCCGCTGGAACGGTGACATGTACGGTGTCGACATGCGCAGGGAAGGGGCACAGGCCTATTATGACAGCATCTTTGCCCTGTATGCTTCGTGGGGTGTCGACTATGTGAAGGTCGATGACATCTGCAATACGAATATGTACCCCCATGATCCCTATTCTGCCGAACGGGAGATCGAGGCAATCGCAGCGGCGATAGAAAAATCCGGCCGCCCGATGGTGCTGAGCCTCAGCCCGGGACCTGCGGTCATAGAGAAAGCCTGGCATTTGGAAAAATATGCCAACATGTGGCGCATCACCGATGATTTCTGGGATGACTGGGACCTGCTGAAGGCGATGTTCGAGCGCTGTGAGGTCTGGCAGCGGCACGTTGGCGGCGGCAACTGGCCCGACTGCGACATGCTTCCCTTCGGGAAACTCGGCTGGGGCTGGGGCAGGGAGCGCGTCAGCAACTTTACCCGGGCGGAGGAGCGGACCATGCTCAGTCTCTGGAGCATCTTCCGCAGCCCGCTCATGATCGGGACGGACCTGCTTCAGCTGGATGACGAGGTAAAGGCAATGCTGACGAACAGGGAACTTCTGGCCGTGCATGCTTCGGGACACGGCGCATTCCAGCTGATGCGGGATGAGCGTCAGTGCATCTGGATCAGCTACGGCGGCGGCTGCCCCGCTGCCGGACAGGAGATCTATGCGGCCCTTTTCAATCTTTCCGACGGGGATGGAGAAATCAGCCTCCCGCTCAGGGAAATTCCCGGCATACGGGGCGATGCCAGCTACCGTATCCGCGATGTGTGGCAGGGAAAGGACCTGTTCCCCCTCTCGGGGGATGCCCTGCTTTCGCTGGAACTGAAGGCGCATGATGCGGCAGTCCTGAAGCTTTCGCAGTAGGAAGCTGCAGCGGAACGAGCGGAAGGGGAGCCTTTACTCCTCTTCCAGCTCGGGAATCCGGCGCTTAAGGCTGGCCATGAACTGTTCACCGCTCACATCCTGCCGCAGACAGATGAAGATGCAGTTTTCTCCCGCTATCGTCCCGATGATTTCTTCCATGTTGAATGCATCGAGCGCCTGGGAAACGGCATCTGCATGGCCGCCGAACGTCTTGATGACGACGATGTTCCCGCTGACTTCTATGCTGACGTAGCCGCGCAGGAAGTCCTGGACGAAAATCTGCTCGCTTTCCCGCCGCTCATCTTCATCGGGCAGGGTATAGACGTATCCTGCATGTCCGTCGCTGACCTTACCGACCTTGAGGAGCTTTAAGTCCCGGGAAAGGGTCGCCTGGGTTACGTCGAATCCGTCTTTCTGCAGGTAGCCCAAGAGCTCTTCCTGGCTTTCAATTCTGTAATTCTTAATAAGCTTGCGTACTGTCTTTAGCCTGGTGAGCCGTTCTTTCACGTCCTAGCCTCATTATATTCACTTCTATCCTCAATTATGTATATTTATGCATTTTAGTCAAGAGGAACCAGGCCGTCTGTGGAACCGGACTGTCTATGGCACCGGGTCGTCTGTGGAACCGGACACTCTGCCGGACGGCCGGAGCCGGATTTACGGGAAAAAGGACGTTTCCTACTAGACAAAAGCGCTAAATAACGTAAAATAGATAGATATGGCAAGTGCGAAGGAGCAGATACGGCAGTTTTTCTCAAATCCTGTGTTTCTCTCCTGCATATTCAGCTGGTTTTGTGCCCAGCTGATAAAGACCTTCATCAAGCTCTTTTCGGGGAAAATTCACAGCATCAGGGAGCTGTTCGAGCTCCTGTTCTGGCGGACGGGAAGCATGCCCTCAAGCCACTCGGCGCTGGTTTCGACCCTCTGTACGACGATAGCCTTCCGTTCCGGAATAAACAGCGACGTATTCCTCCTGTCCCTCGGTCTGTTCCTCATTACGATCCGCGATGCGGTCGGTGTCCGGCGGGCAAACGGCCTCCAGTCGCGGGAGCTGAACCGCATCGGCCGCATTCTGGAAGAAAAAGGCATTGTCGATTTCAAGGCGATAAAGGAAGTCCACGGGCATACGCCGGCTGAAGTTGCCATCGGCTGCCTGCTTGGCTTTTTCATCGGGATTGCATTCAGTCAGCTGTAGGGCTGCAGGTATACGATATGAAGGTAAAAAAGCTGCTGCGTACTTTTCTGGATGGCAAGAATATCGTCTTTACGGGCTGCATGCTCATAGCCGCCGCCGTGCTCTTTGCAGGGCGGAATGTCTCCATTTCGCAGATATGGAAGGGCTACCGGGTCCTGTACGTTCCCGAAGCCGTTTCGGAAGAGTCGGTGCTTGCCGTGCTTGCTGAATCGGGATGCAGGGACGTGATAAGCCTTTCGGTCCAGCGGCAGCCCCTTTCCACCAGGTTTTTCAGCAGCCTGCCTGCTTCTTCCAGTTATCTGGAGGACAGGCTGGGTTACTTTCGTGATGCGGACGGCGATTACCGGCTTTTTTATATACCGGACAGCTATGAAAAAGAGAGTGAAGCCGCCGTGAACCGTCTGGTCCGTGACCAGCACCTGCATGCGGGATTGGATGCAAAGGAGCAGTATCCGTTCGTGATTCCCCTTATTGTCCTCGGTCTGTACGTATTCCTGCTTGTCCTTTCGCTCAAGCGCCTTTATTTTGCCCTGCCTGCGCTCTTTGCGCTCCTGCTTGCATTCTCGCAGCCTTTCTATTGTGTCGCATGTGGCTGTTGTTTTTATCTATTTGCCCTTTTTCTGGTGAACCGTGTCTGGGGACGGAAAGCGGCTGTGGCTTCCGTGTTCAGGAACTTTTATGTTGATGCCCTCTTCCTCCTTTCGCAGCTGTTTTTCCTGGCCCAGTCGCCGCATTGCTTTGCCCTTGCCCTGCTGGTTATCGCTGCGTCTGCCTGCGCCATTCTCTTTCTGCTTGAACTGAAGATCATAAAGGACCAGAACAGTTCCTTTACCTACAGCCTCATTTTTACGGCGCGGCAGATTCCCATCCTGTATAAGCGGACGGCCCGCTACCTCCTGTGCCTGCTGATTCCCCTGTTTGCATTCCTGCTCGTATTCATTTTCTCTGCGAAGTTTTCCCGGGCCACGTCTGTATCCGGCATCCGCATGCCGAGTCCGATTCAGCTTTCTGCGGTGGACTCTTCCGCTTCGGAATCGGCATATCCGCTGAACAGCATGGTGCTTCCCAATGCGGAGGATTTTTTTCAGTGGGCATGGGGCATTATTACCTATCCCTATCGAAACCTCAACGCATTCTCCGGTGCGTCCGCTGCAGTTCCTTCCGTGCAGGACGGGGATAAAATCATTCTGCCCCGCTATGATGAGAATGCCAGGGGCATAAAACGGAAGGACGAGGTCGTCCTGACATACAACAATGCCTTCAGGCGGGATATGGAAAAGACCGTTGCCGGCTTTGACTATCCGGCAATAGAGAAACTTCTGAGCGAGCAGGATAGGGACGTCCTTGTCATGTATTCCGCCGCGGCACAGGTACACGGGAAGCGGGGGGATTTTTTCAATTTGTTCGCAATTCTTTTTTCACTGCTGGTACCGGTTATACTGTGTACCGTCTTTTATTCCGTCAACAGGAGCAGGATATAGGTCATGAAAACCGTAAGCAAGCTTGCCTTGACATATAGGAAACAGTTTTCGCAGAGTCTCCCTTCGTTTCTGACGAAACGCCTTGTCGTCCCCTTTAATCAGCTGTCCGACAAGAAGTACAAGTGCCTTGTGGAAGAAGGCGAAAGGGTCATGGAAGGACAGCTCATCGCATTTCCGGTAAAAGGGGATGCGGATGAAGATGCCGCGATTAATGCGCCCATTCCCGGTATTATCGGTCCTGTCGTTAAGTGCAGGCTGCCGAACGGGCGGATCGGGCAGGGAATTGAGATACAGCTTTCCGGTTCCTTCAGCTATCTGGGACGGAAAGTTGAGCGGCGGGACTGGAAGACCGTCGGGCACGATGACCTGCTCAAGCTGCTGCTTGCGAAAGGCGTCGTGAATACCTTCGGCGGGTCAATCTCGCTGGTTTCGCAGATCAATGCATGCCGTAACCGTGGCGGAAGTTTCCTTGTCGTCCGTCTGTTTGACGAAGATCCGAGCCGGAGCACCGACAGTTTTGTCGGCAGGCACAAGGGCATGGAAGTTGCGGAAGGAGCCGCCATTATTGCGACGCTGATGGGGGCGAAGGGCATAGTGTTCCTGCTCCCGAAGGGAACGGATACGGTTGTTGAGAATGAACCGGTAAAAGACTTTACCGTTCTGACGGTGGAAGTTGATGACAGCAATTACCCTGCCGGTTTTCAGGAGAATATCATCCGCATCGTGCGCAAATACGTGAAGAATACACAGGTGGAATACTTCGGCAGCATTCATGTCGATTCCCTCTTTGTTGATTCGGAAACTGCATTTGCGGTGTATGAAGCGATTGTCCTGGGAAAACCGGTAATAGAAAGCTTCGTTGAAGTTTCCGGTTCCTGCCTTCGTTCGTCCGCCATTTTCCAGGTAAAGCACGGCACGAGCTTTGCGGATCTCGCAAACCAGTGCGGCGGCTTCAAGGAAAAACCGGCGCGTGTCGTGGTGAACGGTATGCTGGGCGGCACGATGCTTACGGATTTTGACGTTCCCGTAACGAAGTTCGTCAAGTCGCTGACATTCATTCCGAAGTCAGAACTGCATAATCAGGATTTCATTGCCTGCATCCGCTGCGGAAAATGCCGGAGTGCCTGTCCGGAGCATCTGTTCCCGGATATTCTTGCCAGCCCGATGCTCTTTGACATTTCCGATAAGGTATTCTTTCGTGAAAGCATGGCCCTTTGTTCCGGCTGCAAGCTGTGCAATGCGGTGTGTCCCTCACGGATTCCCCTTGCCCAAATCATTTCCCTGCTCAAGAAGGAGGCTTAGGAGCATGCATCAGAACCGAAAGAGAATTCTGCAGAGCCCCTTTATCTACGTTTCGTCATCGACACAGACCGTATTGTCCGTGATGATCTGCCTGTTAGTCCCGCAGCTGATCATGCTCTTTTTAACGAAGTCCTATGCATCGCTGTTCGTGCTCCTGTCGGCCGTTCTTGCTTCATTGCTGGCGGAAGCCTTCTATCACCTGAAGAAGCCGACGTCTTCCGTCATGCTGCTCATTGCGCTTCTGCAGGGGCTGCTGGTCGGCTTCCTCCTGCCGTCTTCATATCCCCCGGCTGCGGTCTTTTTCATTACCTTCTGTGCAATGCTGGTCGGCAAATATGCCTTTGAAGGCTTTGCTGCTTCCTGGGTTAATCCCGTTGCCCTTGCCGTTGCCGCCGCGTATTTCATTTATGCCTGTCCCTTCCCCCCCTTTGCCGTTGACCTGTCAATTCTGCGGGAAAAGAATGCCGCACTTTCATTGATACGGGAAGGTGTCTTTCCCATCTCTGCGCTGGACAGCAGGGTAACGGACTTCTTGAACCGGAACGTCTTCCGGCATTTCGGCATGGAGATTCCCGACGGCTATGTTACGCTGTTCTGGGATTCCGGTTCGCCGATACCTGCGTTCCGTTTTAACCTGCTGAACCTGATTGCATCGCTGATTCTTTTTTCGGGCGATATGGTCGGCTTTCTGATTCCTGTTTCGTTCTGCATCTCCTACGGACTGCTGATCCGTTTTGTCCCGCTTTCCGTCCTGACCGGAACCCAGCTGTACGGGGATATCTTTCTGGCCTTCCTGACGAGCGGCGTCCTCTTTTCAACGCTCTTTATCCTCCAGTGGTTCGGAACCGTTCCCTATACGGCATGGGGAAAGCTGCTCTACGGACTGTGCGCCGGTTTATTCTCGTACCTGATCCTCGGCTACGGAACTTCGTCGATCGGCTATGTCTTTGTTGTGCTGATCATGAACTTTATTTCGATATTCATCCAGAGCTTTGAAACGCGGCGCATGAAAGTCTTTTACAGGAAATCAATCAGGCCCCGGCTTGAAGCTTTGAAGGAGGTTTTGTCTGTATGAACGATATGTCAGATGAAGCGTCCGGCTTCTCTGCTGATCCGGCATTTCCGCCGGAAGCAGCAGGTGAAATGCTTCTGGTCTATAAAAAGCAGTTCATTAAGTTCGGGCTTTTTATCGCCTTCCTCATCGTGCTTTTTGCAGTTCCCGCTGTTATTTCAGCCCTTTCATACCGGTCTACCCGGAACGGCCTGAAGGAAAGCCTCGTTGCGGCCCTGAAGGAACACGGCTATGAAGGGCTTGCTGTCACGGACAGCTGTGAACTGCAGAATCCCTTTGCCGTCGCTGCCGCAGCTTTCTCTGTTGAAGACTCTCCCTATTCCTATGCCGTCATCATAAAGCTGACGACGATGGCCGGGCCTGTTCCTGCCGTTTTCCTGTACGATACGGCTTCACCCAAGGCCGATTTTGTCTGCTTCCTTACACTCGGAAAGCGGGTCGAACGTTTCCTGTCGGACAGTACGGGGCTTTCCCTGATTGAATACTGGGCACACCGTCTGCCTCAGATTCTGTCGGCGTCAGACCGGGAGGTGCAGCCGCTATGAAAACCTATCAGATGGAAAAAGATATCAGCTTCAGTTATATGCTTTCTGCTTTTGCCCTGCTTATTCCCTTTCCCGGCCGCCTTGCGTACGGCATTATCCTGGTCCTGCTTTTGAATGTGCAGATGCTGACGATACCCTTTTTCAAGAGTCTGGTCCGCTTTGCCCGCCTGGACGACCTGCTTTCTGTCCTGACCGCCGTAATGCTTTTGTGCGAAAGCGTCGTATGCAAGCTGCTGCTCTCCCTGTATGCTCCGCTGCTGGCACTGACGCTGTCATTCGTCATCTATCTTCCGGCAGTCTCGGCGTTTGTCATTTCGCATCTCCGTCCTGCTGACCGGACGACCGACAAGCTGACGGAAATCCGGGACAACATGCGCTATTCGCTGGCTTTTTCTGCATTTGCCCTGTTATTCTTCCTGATCAGGGATATCTGCGGGTACGGCACGATTACGTTCCCGGGACGGAAGGAACTCGTATGCCTGACCCTGCCGGCCGCACACGCGGATGGCCTGCACCTCGGTGTCTTCCTTGCATCGATCCCCGGAGCTGTGCTTCTCGTATTCCTCATTTTCTTCCTGATATGGCAGATCCGCAGAAAAATGGATTCAGTAGGAGGCACCGCTGATGATACTCGTGCTTGAGTTCTTCTACTATGTCTTTTTTGCAAGCGCCGTTTTTGTGTACGGCATCGGGATGAACCGGGCGTTTATGATCAGCGAGCATCCCCGCAAGCTGTTCAACGGTGCTCTGAAGATGTTCATCAGCGTCAGTTCCTCAACGGCAATCAGCTACCTGGTTGCCGACAGGATACTCCTGCATGTCCACATGACGGAAGTATATCCGCTTGTCGCGGTCCTCATATTTTCATCCATATCGATTTTCATTGAATCGGTCGTCAGGATTACCACAAAGAAGAGCGCATCGGAATATACGGTTTCGATCCTCTCTGTCCTGCTTGGAATCAGTGAGGGGGCAAGCATTCTGGAAGCGGTGCTTATTTCCTGCTTCTGCATATTTGCATTCTTGATTTCCATATTCGTTCTGTATATGATCCGTAAGAAGTTCTCCAATAAGGTCGGCCTTGTGCTTATCAGCATTTCGATTATCCTGCTGGCCCTCCATTTCGTGAATGTCTCATGGTTTTCGTATGTCGGAGGGATGCTGCAATGATTTTTTCCATATTGATGATGCTTCTGCTCCTGTTCAGTGTTGCCTGCGTACTCTTTTTCATCTTTTATCTCCTGCTGCCGTCACTGAATGCCCAGCATGTCAACATGTCAAATCCGCTCTTTTCGGAGCAGGAATTCCAGCTGTTTTCAGCAGCAAAGCCCGACAGCGTTTCCAAGCGTGCGGTAATCCTCTGTTCCGTAAACCACGGCCGCAGCATGGAAGCAAACAGCAAGGGCTATCGGGGATTCATGGACTGCAGCTTTTATGATGCCCAGTTTGAAACGGAGGGAGACTGTAAGTACGGCTGCATAGGCCTGGGAAGCTGCCGTAAAGCCTGCCCCCGGGGAGCTATTTCGATTGTTGACGGCACGGCCGTCGTGAACATATTCTGCGATGGCTGCGGAAAGTGCATCCCGAAATGCCCGCGAGCCTTGATAAAGCTGGTGGACGCCTCGTATAGTCAGGAAGTATCCTGTGATGCCTACACCCGTTTTAACGGGTCCTATGAGGACAAGTGCGGACAGTTTGACAGCCGCATAGACTTGTCGCCGGAGAAGATTCTGAAGCCGCGGAGCTATGCCGTCTGGCACAGGCTCGCCGCCCTCCTGCACCGGGTCTGACCGGAGATGAATGTATGGCCGGAATAAGCATCTGTCTGGAATTGTCGGTACACGGGTATCATAGCTCTGCTGCTGCAGGTGATGAGGAGGACTATCAGTCCCTCTTTAAGCCGCTCTTTTCCTTCCTGTATACGCACCCGGCCTGCCTCTTCAGTTTTTCCTTTTCAAGCAGTTTCTTTGCATTTCTTGAAAAGAAGCATCCGGAGTCCCTTGAACTGCTGAAGGAACTGCATGCCCGGCGTCAGATCGAATTCCTTGGTTCTGCATATCACGATTCCATACTGCCGCTCCTCTTTCCCATAGACCGGAGTGCCCAGATCGAGCGGATGAGCAGTACAATCCGCTCTCTCGTCGGAAAGCGGCCCCGAGGCATGACCCTTGCCGGTAACATCTGGGATTATTCGCTGGTGACGAGCCTTGTCTCCTGCAGCATGGAGTATCTGCTGCTCGACGCTACGCTGGTGCCGTCGTCGTCCCGGTGTTTCTATCCGCTGATAACCGGCGGACTGGGAAAGAGCATCAAGGTTCTCTGCGTTCATTCAGAACTTGCGCCGGATTTCCCGTCGGGCGAATCCCCAGAGGCTTGGATTTCGCGCATACAGAAGACGGTCCTGCGCGCCGTGAAAGGCGATGAAAGCCCCCTTGTCATGGTTTCCCTTGACCTGCCCCTATTCAGGCAGTTTTTTTCGTCAGCTTTTTTTGCATACGCTGCAGGCTACTTTGAAGATCCCGACGGGGAAGCCTATCGGGGAATCTGCTTTACCCTGCCGCAGACCTATCTGAAGGGGGCAAAGGTCTTTATTCCCGGCTACATTCCCGCAGGAATGGACTGGACCCTTGCCCGGTGGGCACGGAAAGCCTTTGAAGCCTGCGAGAACAGGAGCCGCTTTCCCCTGACAATCTATGACTACCTTACCTGTTATGATGCCTGCCGGAGCCTGTATGACCGGATGATGTACATCAGCATGGTGCTTTCACAGGGGCATGGAGGGGATAAAGTTCAGAAGAACCTTGCAAAGGAAAAACTCTGGGAAGCACAGAGTTTTTCAAAGTATGTCGCCCTGCCTTCCGGCTTGCCCGCTTTCTCAGCGCAGCGGCAGGAAGCCTTTAAGCTTTTGAACGAAGCCGAACTGCTGATACGGAAGAGCCAGGAGCAGAAGAAGGGCAGCAGGCGTCTGGAACAGAAGGCGTCCATTGTCTCGTATGACTATAACAGGGACGGCATTAACGAGTACATCTGCAGCCTGAAAAACCTCCGCCTCGTCATTACGCGTCTTGCGGCCGAAATAATCGAGTTTGACAATATTGCAGGCGGCTACAATTATGCTTCAAACCTTTCCCGCATTCCTGCCTTTGACGGCAGCGCTGACAGCTATATGCGGGGTTTCTTTGTCGATCACTTCTTTGCACCCGGGAACATCGATGCCTACAGGCAGTCCATGGATGCCGGGACGGACATTTTCTCGAACGTCCTTTTTGACGAGAAAAAGCTTGACCTGAAGCGGAATGAAATTCTCTTTTCGGCAGGCAGGCAGCTTCCGGATTCCACAGGGAGCCTTGTGCTCCTGAAAAAATACACGATACTGGACGACGGCATTTCCATCCAGTACATACTGAAAAACGAAGGTGCTGAACCGGTCCGGGGGATATTCGTCGTTGAGTCAAACTTTGCCCAGACGGTCTTTCCCAAGAAGCAGATTTCGCAGTATGCCTGTGAAATCGTTCTGGACGGCGACACCTGCCGTCTGGAAGCTGCACGGCCGTTCAAGGCGGACGGGCGGGTTTCTGCCCTGCGGGTGACGGACAGTCATGATAAGCTGCAGTTCAACTTTGAGCCGAACGAGGATGCAGGCTTCATAACCGACACGCTCACCTTCCGGCGGCCGGATGCCTACGGCAGCCTGCGGGAAGACTCAAAGACGCTCATAACATCCTTCTTCTGGGACGTTGACCTGCCGGCTGGCCGGGCGGTGGAAAAGAACATCAACTTTTCGGTAACCGGCGTTCCCAGCCGCAGGAAGATTCCGTCAGCGTCCCTTTAATTTCTTTACCAGCTTTCTGAAGAAGAAGGCACGGGCATTTTCAAGCGCCCTGTAGCAGCGGTAGCTGAACGGCTTGAGCGGTACGTCAAAGCTCCCCGGCCGGTGTACGATCCTGCCGCCGAAGCCGGTCTTGAACAGGTATAGCCCGTGCATGGGGTGCGTTTCGTCATCCGTCGGCGGCATTCCGTAAAAGTCGTAGCAGGGACAGCCGTAGGCCTGTGCGTCCTGTATCGCCGTCCACTGCAGGAGGTATGCCGCCATGAGGTTCCGCTTGATGTTTCCGCTCGCTCCGTACAGATACACTGCCTCGCGCGGGCAGAAGAGGGTAATGATTCCCGCCAGATAGTCGCCTTCGTGCCGGGCAAGATAGAGGGAGACGACCGGTTTTTTGCCGGCCGGCGCCGTATCAGCGGTCGCCTTACCGGCGGACGGCTCCTGCCCGCCTTCGTTGAGCCTGCGGCTCCGCTCAATCAAATCCCGGTAGTATGCCTTTGCATGAAAGTTCACGCCGTCGCGCTCGGAAGTCAGCTCAAAGAGCCGGTAAAAGGCATCGAATTGTTCCTCAAAGTCAGCCTCGCCGCCGTGCCAGCAGGATACCTCGACCCCCTTTCTGGCGGCAAGCCGTATATTGTAGCGCCACTTGCTTTTCATCGCAGCGAGGATGTCCTCCCCGCTCCGCTGCAGGTCCAGTATCGTCGTGTCGGGCGGCTGCACGGCAACGGGCGAAACGCAGAGGGGGAGCTGCAGCCTGCGTGCAAGCGCCTTTGTTTCCCCGACGTACCGCTCCCGTGCGTTTATGCCTTCAATGCCGTCAAAGTCTTCAAAGTCAATCGGACAATCGTAGCGGACAAAGACCGTATCTTCGGGCAGCAGGGCCTTCACCGCCTTTGCTGTCCTGCACAGACGGGCCAGGTATGCTTCGTGGCTTTCCCCCGCGCGCAGTTCCGGCGCCATGGGGATGTAGGCGAGGCTTGCTTTTTTTAGTTTGAGCGAGAAAGTCCGCACAAGGACGGAAAGCTGCTCTCCGTCCTCCGTCTTGAACCGCAGGGCCTTCCAGCCGTGGGCTTCCTTAAAGGAAGCCCAGAAGTCCGACTGGAGGAAGCGTTCTGTCTGCCGTGCCGGGATACGCTCCGGGGCAGGCCCGGTTTCTGTGTCCGTGGACATTCCCGTGTTCTTGGACATTCCTGTGTCCTTGGACATTCCTGTGTCCTTGGACATCCCTGTATCAGTGGACATCGCCGTTCTCGGTGTGGACGGTGACAATCTCCTTTCCGCCCGCCGTCAGCGTACATCCTCCGACCGTAACAGCCTTGTCCTTCACCTGAATGGCAACCTTGAAGAAGTCGTCGGCAGGGATCTCTGCTGGCTTGTCCGCAATCTCCTCCCCGTTCAGGCAGACTCGGGTTCCCGCTGCTGCCCAGGGGGCTTCCAGCGGCTCCACGCAGTCCCTGCCGTCCGCATCCTTGTAGTCGCAGGCGAGCAGCATGCCGTGGCTTTCAATGCCGCGCATCGTGCGGGGGGCCAGGTTGTAGGCGAGGATGATGTGCTTGCCGAGCAGGTCTTCGGGCTTCAGGTAGTCCCGCAGGCCGCTCTGGATAATCCGCTCCTGTCCGCTGCCGTCGTCCAGGTGCTCGACATAGAGCTTTTCTCCGTCAGGATTGTTTTCGACCTTCGTAATGACGGCAACGCGCAGGTCAATCTTCTCGTTAAAGAAGCCCTTCTGGTCGGGGGCAAGCTCCGGGGCTTTCTTCTCTTTCTTCTTTTTGCTGCCTGCCTTAGCGGCATCAGCCGTACCGGCACGGTCTTTCTGGCTGCCGGAGAACTTGAGCTTAAAGGCGTCGGCGGTTTTCTGGTCGAGCGGGGTAAAGAAGACCTCGGTTGCGGAAACGGCGGAAAGTCCTTCCGTCCGGCCCAGGTCATCCCAGTTCAGGCCGCCTGCAACAGGCTGCTCGCCGAACTTCGGTTCCGATATCTGCTTGCCGAGGTATGACAGGATTTTTTCCGAGAACTGGGGCATGAAGGGATGGGCCATGATCATCAGGTCCTTTATCATGTATGCCAGGTTGTGGATCAGCTTTGCCGCCTTTTCCGGTTCCGTCGTGCGTGTCTTCCAGGGTTCGGTGGACTGGAATGCCTTGTTGCCGATGTCCGAGATGGCGAAGATCTCATGGAAGGCGTCTTTCAGCTCTGCCCACTCCATGTATCCGGTCATCGCCGCCTCATGTTCGCGCACCTGTGCCCACATGTCCTCGTCAACGGGGGCATCGGGAATCTTTCCGTCATAGTACTTGCTGATGAACAGCAGGGTCCTGTTGACCAGATTGCCCAGGTTGCCGATCAGCTCGCCGTTGTACTTCTCGCGGAACTCGCGCCAGGTGAACTGGTAGTCCTGCTTTTCCGGCCGGTTGTAGAAGATGTAGAATCTCCATGCGTCCGCCTTGATGCCGGACTCCTTCGCATCCGTGCCGAACACGCCGATGCCGCGGCTCTTGGAAAACTTGCCGTCCTCATAGTTCAGGAATTCGGTCGATGACATGTGAAAGAGCTTGGTCCAGTTGCGGCCGCTTCCCAGCTGCGTACAGGGGAAGACAACCGTGTGGAAGGGAATGTTGTCCTTGCCGATGAACTGGAAGAGCTGGATGGGCAGCTTGTCTTTCCCGTTCTCGCTTTCTTCGGGGAGCCACCAGTCCTTCCAGTCAAAGGAGGGCTTTCCCGCAGCCTTCAGCTCGTCCTCCAGCTGCTTGGTAATTGACAGGTAGCCGATGGGAGCATTGAACCAGACGTAGAACACCTTGTCCTCGTAGCCTTCGCGGGGAACCGGAATGCCCCATTTGAGGTCGCGCGTAATGGCCCGTTCGTTGAGTCCGTCGCGGATCCAGGCTTTCGTGATGTTTATTGCGTTTTCCGACCAGCGGCCTTCCACGCTGACCTTTTTCATCCACTCGTCGAGCTTGTCCGAAATGGCGGGCAGGTTGATGTAGAGGTGCCTGGTTTCCTTGACGAGCGGCGTTGCGCCGCAGGTGGAACAGCGGGGGCTTTTCAGGTCAACAGGATCGAGCAGGGAGCCGCACTTGTCGCACTGGTCGCCGCGGGCGTCCTCATAGCCGCACTTGGGGCAGATGCCGTACACGAAGCGGTCCGCGAGGAAGCGGGAACACTGGGGGCAGAAGAGCTGCTTGTTCGTGTGTTCCGTGATGTAGCCGTTCTGGTCAAGCTCCCTGAAGAGCATCTGTGTTATTTCCGTACATTCTTCGTTTGACGTACGGCCGAACTTGTCAAAGTTGATGTCGAACCATTCGTAAATGTCCCGGTGCTGGGCAAAGTAGTAGTCGCACAGTTCCCGCGGACTCTTGTGCTCTTCGAGGGCCTTTGTCTCCGTCGCCGTTCCGTATTCGTCCGTTCCGCAGACGAACATGGTCTCGTAGCCCCGGCTCCGGCAGAAGCGGGAGAACACGTCTGCCGACAGGGTCTGGATGACGTTTCCCAGATGGGGAATATTGTTCACGTAGGGGAGGGCCGACGTGACCAGCCGTCTATTGCTGCTTTTTGCAGGTATATGCTTCAGTTCGTTCATAACCGCTTATTATAGAAGAAAAAACAAGTCTATGCAATAGAGCGCCTTCCTACCAGCGGCCCGGACCTTTCCGGGCTGCTGGTCCAGCCAGCTCCACTTCGTCGTCTGCGGAATCAGATCAAGCTTTCCAGGAGCTTTTTCAGCTCCGCAACGGAAAGGGACTTTCCGGCCGATACAATGTTTCCGTTCACCATGAGGGCCGGCATGCTCATCACGCCCGCCTCCATTATTTTCTGCATGTCCGTAACGTACTCCACGTCGGCGGCAATGCCCAGTTCCGAGAGCGCGTCAATGACATTCTTGTGCAGGGCCTGACATCCTTTGCAGCCACTGCCGAACACTTTTACCGTACAACTTTCCATAAAAACTCCTTTGTGTCGATTATATAAGCAATGCCTGTAACGCATTGAACAGATACCCGGCCATTATGATTCCCGCAATGCAGATTGCGATGAATACCGCAAGCAGTCTTGCTTTCACCACTTTCCTGAGCATGACGAGCGACGGGAGGGAAAGCGTCGTCACCGCCATCATGAAGCTCAGGACCACTCCAAGGAGTGCGCCCTTTGCCAGAAGGCTTTCCGCAATCGGAATGCAGGCAAAGATGTCCGCATACATCGGTGCTCCCACCACGACGGCAAGCGGAACCCCGAGCGGGTTTTCTCCGCCAAGGGAGCGTAGTACCCAATTTTCCGGAATCCAGTTGTGGATAAGCGCCCCCACCGCAACGCCTGCAAGGATATAGGGTATGATTTTTCTGAGTGTGGCCAAAACTGAACGGAGTGCGGACAAAAGGCGCTGCTTCTGGGAAGGACATTCCTCGCTTGCAGGTGCGGCTTTTCCGTTTCTGATGAAGTCCGCGACATCGCTTTCCAGGCGGAGCCTCCCTATTGCCGTGCCGCCTGCGACCGCGACCACAAGCCCCAGCACGACATACGCCACTGCGACCTTCCAGCCGAAAATGCTCAGCAAAAGTACGAGCGAGCCTAAATCGACCATCGGGGAAGAAATCAGGAAGCTGAACGTAATGCCGAGCGGCAGCCCTGCCTGCGTGAAGCCCATGAAAATCGGGATTGACGAGCAGGAGCAGAACGGCGTGACCGTGCCCAAAAGGGCCGCAACAATCCGCGCGCTAAGCCCGCTAAAACGCGACATGAGCCTGCGGCTGCGCTCAGGCGGGAAAAACGACTGGATGTACGAGATTGCAAAAATCAGCACGAACAGCAGCAGCGTGATTTTTATCGAATCATAGAGAAAGAACAGGAGGCTCCCTCCGAGCCTGCTTTCCGTACTGATGCCGAGCATCCCGAGCAGGCTGCTTACGGCTGTATTGAGCCATTTCATTCCAAAAATCTGTTCCTGGATAAACTGCATCATGCGCCCTCCGTTTCTGCGATGACTTCCTCCAGAATGGCGGCGGAAGCCCCCACCAGCCTGGGGCAGATGTCCGAGAAGAGTTTTTTGCCCCGCGCATATTCGACTCCCTGCGGGGTGCTTATGTCGCATCCCAGCAGCTCGTTGCAGATGTAGGAGCCGCATCTTTGGGAGAAGCGCTCCAGAAATGTCTCCGTCAGGGCATTCGTCTGCGCCCGTGCCTCTGCGTCAGGCGTTTTGTCCTGTCCGTACATGAGGCCCAGTACCATGAGTGCGCCGCTGCATGCGCCGCACACCTCGCCCTTGCGCATCCCGCTCCCAAAGCAGGAGCCGAGCCTGAGGGCCTGCTCGTCCGATATGCCGCAGTCCCCGGAGAATGCGGCGAGGATTGCCTGCGAGCAAAGATAGCCGTTCCTGAAGCAGCTGGTTGCCTTTTCTTCGCGCGTCATTCTTATTCCTTCCTGCAGCAGCAGGTTTCTTGCTTCGTGCAGCTGATTTCCGAAATGCAGTCCTTGAATTCAGAAAAGCGTCCGCAGTTGATCGAATAGTACGACCACTTTCCCTCTTTCCGTGCCGCGACCAAAGCGCAGTCCGAAAGGATTTTCATGTGGTGCGAGAGCGTCGGCTGGGTGATGTCAAGGGCCTCAAGGATCCTGCAGGCGCACAGCTCTCCCGCTGAAAGCATTTTTATGATCTTAACGCGGTTCGCATCGCCCAGGGCCTTGCAGATTCCTGCGATTTCACTTTCTTCCATGCGTATACCTCACATTGATGAACTTCGATATGAAGAATACTGTATACATAGATATTTGTCAATATGTTTTTTCAAGACAGAGGAGTGCCCTTGAGGGAAGCTCGAAAAACTTCAGTTTTTCGAGGTAACTCTGAAAATGCGATGTCGTAAGTCGCGCTATTATAGCGACTTACGACTCGACGGCAACCTCTAAAAACCGCTAGCAGCGAGTTTTTAGAGGTGCCCTTGACATATTAAAAATCAAACACAATACTTTCACGCGAAAGGAGCACAGTGCTATGAACGACGAAGGACTTCACAATCTGATAGAACGGGAGCAGCCGAACATCTGCCAGCTTGCGGTCTGCAGGGACAATGAGCTTGTCTATTCCGACTGCTGGAACGGATACAGGAAGGATGACTGCACACACGTCATGTCGGTGACAAAAAGCATCGTGTCGCTGCTTGTGGGGATCGCCATAGACAGGGGGCAGATAAAAAGCGTGGATGACAAGGTGCTGGATTACTTTCCCGAATACAAG